>NZ_JBDOHT010000008.1:0-148089 GCF_039832125.1 Dorea chungnamensis
GCGGTACGCGAGCTGGGTTCAGAACGTCGTGAGACAGTTCGGTCCCTATCCGGCGTGGGCGTAGGATATTTGAGAGGAGCTGTCCTTAGTACGAGAGGACCGGGATGGACTGGCCGCTGGTGTATCTGTTGAACCACCAGGTTCATGGCAGAGTAGCCAAGCCGGGACGGGATAAACGCTGAAGGCATCTAAGCGTGAAGCCCCCCTCAAGATGAGATATCCCTACGAAAGTAGTAAGACCCCTTGAAGACGACGAGGTAGATAGGGCAGAGGTGGAAGTACAGTAATGTATGGAGCTGACTGCTACTAATCGGTCGAGGGCATGACCAAGCAAGGTGATAGGTAATGGATGATATTTCTTGTATGCAGTTTTGAAGGTATATACCTTTAGCAAGGCCCAGTGGCTCAGTTGGTTAGAGCGCCGCCCTGTCACGGCGGAGGTCGAGAGTTCGAGTCTCTTCTGGGTCGTCCGTATCGAATGATACGACATTAGAATTTAATATGGGATCATAGCTCAGCTGGGAGAGCATCTGCCTTACAAGCAGAGGGTCATAGGTTCGAGCCCTATTGGTCCCACTTAAACAAATTTGGATGGATTCCCGAGTGGCCAAAGGGGGCAGACTGTAAATCTGTTGGCGACGCCTTCGAAGGTTCGAATCCTTCTCCATCCATTAGATGTTGAAAGAATCAACTGTTTGCTGAAACCAAAACGGTTCGAATCCTTCTCCATCCACTAGGTGATAATTTTTCATCTATAGCCATCAGGCTTGTGCCGATGTGGCTCAATTGGCAGAGCAGCTGATTTGTAATCAGCAGGTTATCGGTTCGAGTCCGATCATCGGCTTAGTCTTGAAAAAGACATTAATTTCATATCGCGGGGTGGAGCAGTCTGGAAGCTCGTCGGGCTCATAACCCGAAGGTCGTAGGTTCAAATCCTGCCCCCGCAACTCGCACAGCAATGTGCATTCGCCCAGATAGCTCAGTCGGTAGAGCAGAGGACTGAAAATCCTCGTGTCGCTGGTTCGATTCCGGCTCTGGGCATTTTATTTACTAAATATTATAAGGGCGTGTAGCTCAGGTGGTAGAGCACTTGACTTTTAATCAAGTTGTCCGGGGTTCGAATCCCCGCACGCTCAGTTAAACTCTTTAAGGAATGTATCTTTAAAGAGTTTTTTTTTACTTGACAATTAGTATATTTTCAAGTATATTGATTCATAATAAAAGGGAGTAACTGGCGTTGATTAATATGTCGGCGTTTGCGATGTCGTCAATACGATGAATAATCATCCGTATCGTAATGAAATGGTGAGACTTTTATTGCATAAGTATTAATTTATGCAATAGGAGTCTTTTTTCTTCTATTGCGAGAAAGTGAGGTTGAATGATGTTAACAAATGAACAGGCAAAACAGAATCAAAAGAAATATGGATTTAATGAATTGGTGGAAGGAAAGAAAAAGAGTGTTTTTCAAATCTTTCTGGAGCAATTCAAAGATTTTCTGGTAATTATTTTAATTATAGCAGCAATTGTGTCAGGATTCCTGGGAGATGCAGAAAGTGCAATCGTTATTTTTGTTGTAATCACAATAAATGCCATTCTTGGAACCGTGCAGACAGTAAAAGCAGAGCAATCTTTAAATAGTCTTAAAAAGCTGTCAGCACCGGAAGCAAAAGTTATCAGAGATGGTGTGTTGATACAGATTCCATCCAGAGAAGTTACTGTGGGGGATGAAGTAATTATTGAAGCAGGAGATTGTATTCCGGCAGATGGGAAGCTTTTAGAATGCGCAAGTCTGAAAGTTGATGAGAGCGCATTGACAGGGGAGAGTCTTTCGGTTGAAAAGTCATTGGATGAAGTTCCAGAAGGAGCAGCACTTGGAGACCAGACGAATAAAGTTTTCTCCGGAAGTTTTGCTACTTATGGAAGAGCGACCTATGAAGTTACAGAGATTGGCATGGAGACGGAAGTAGGTAAGATTGCACGTTTATTAAAAACGACTTCAGAGAAGAGAACGCCACTTCAGATAAATCTGGATGATTTCGGAAGAAAATTATCTATTATTATTCTGGTATTTTGTGCAATATTATTTGGGCTAAATGTCATGAGAGGCGGATCTGTAGTTGATGCATTTCTATTTGCAGTGGCACTTGCGGTAGCAGCGATTCCAGAAGCCTTGAGTTCTATTGTAACGATCGTATTATCTTTTGGAACACAAAAGATGGCAAAAGAGCATGCTATAATCAGAAAACTACAGGCTGTAGAAGGGCTTGGGAGTGTCTCTGTTATTTGTTCAGATAAGACGGGTACTTTGACTCAGAATAAAATGACAGTTGAAGATTATTATGTAGATGAAAAGAGAATCTCTGCAGATAAGATTGATTTGAATCATGAGAATCAGGAGATGCTTCTTCAATATAGCATTTTATGTAATGATTCTACTAATACAGATGGTCAGGAGATTGGAGATCCAACAGAGACAGCTCTGATTAATCTTGGAAATAATTTGGGAATAGATGCCCTAAAAGTGAGAGAAAGCTATCCGCGTATAGCTGAGATTCCATTTGACAGTGATAGAAAGTTAATGTCTACAGAGCATAGATTTGCTGATAAGCCAGTTATGATTGTAAAAGGTGCGGTAGATGTTTTAGTTGACCGTATGAACCATATTAGAATTGGCGATACTGTAAGAGATATATCTGAAGAAGATAGAATGCGAATTGAATTACAGAATCTGGAGTTTTCCAGAGATGGATTGAGAGTCCTTGCATTTGCCTATAAAGAACTAGATATGGAACAGGAATTGACATTAGAAGATGAAAATGAGCTGACATTTCTGGGATTAATAGCGATGATGGATCCTCCGAGAGAAGAATCAAAAGCAGCTGTTGAAGAATGTATAAAAGCGGGAATCAAGCCGATTATGATTACTGGTGATCATAAGATCACGGCAGCGGCAATTGCGAAAAGAATCGGAATATTAAAAGATGATGCAGAAGCATGTGAGGGAGCAGTTATCGAAGATATGTCAGATGAGGAGCTTCAGGATTTTGTGGAAGGAATTTCTGTGTATGCCAGAGTATCACCAGAACATAAAATCCGAATTGTTCGGGCATGGCAGGAAAAGGGAAATATTGTTGCCATGACAGGAGATGGCGTAAATGATGCACCGGCATTAAAGCAGGCTAATATTGGTGTTGCAATGGGAATTACAGGAAGTGAAGTTTCAAAAGATGCTGCAGCTATGATATTAACAGATGATAATTTTGCTACAATTGTGAAAGCTGTTGAGAACGGTCGAAATATATATCAGAATATCAAGAATTCCATTCAATTTTTATTGTCTGGAAACTTTGCGGGTATCTTGACAGTATTATATGCATCACTGGCTGGACTTCCAGTGCCATTTGAACCTGTGCATCTTTTGTTCATTAATCTTCTTACAGATAGTTTACCGGCGATCGCATTGGGATTAGAGCCTCATACAGAAGAAGTGATGAAGCAAAAACCAAGACCAATGAACGAATCCATTTTGACAAAAAATTATCTTACCAGTATAGGAACAGAAGGTCTATGTATAGGAATCATGACTATCATTGGATTTTTAATAGGATATAGAACCAGTACCGCGTTAGCATGCACAATGGCATTTGGAACTCTGTGTACCAGTCGGTTAGTGCACGGATTTAACTGTAAGTCAGGAAGACCTGTTATCTTCACAAAACGATTTTTCAATAATATTTATCTGATAGGAGCATTTTTAATTGGGCTGATATTAATTACTGGGGTATTGACGATACCTGGATTACAAGGATTATTCAAAGTGGTAAGTCTGGATATTTATCAACTTCTGATAGTATATGGTTTGGCATTGTTGAATCTTCCGGTTATTCAGTTGTTAAAATGGATTCGAAGATAAAAAGGAGAAAATATGAATATAAGTGATGAAGCGGTTAAGAAGATCAGAGGATTGATTATATTTGCGGCAATTATTATAGCATGTTTTTGGAAATATGATGTCGTCATAAGTGTTTTGGCATTTATTTTTCATGTGATTTTTCCATTTGTTCTTGGTGGAGCAATTGCATTTGTACTTAATGTTCCGATGAATTTTATACAAAGGCATCTCTTTCCAGAGGATAAGATTGAAAAGAGAAAGGTTATAAAGAAGCTTGCACGTCCGTTAAGTATGCTGATTGTATTATTTTGTGTGATTGGAATTATTGTGTTGGTTATGTTTGTATTGATTCCTCAATTGGGAAATACTTTTGCCAATCTGGGAAATAGTATACAGGCGTTTATTCCGAAAATTCAGAAATGGGCAGACACTTTATTCCATGATAATAAGGAAATTATGAATTGGGTAAATCATCTTGAATTTGATTGGAATAAGATTATGAATGCAGGAATCAATTTTTTGAAAAATGGAGCCGGCAGTGTCCTGGATTCTACGATTATGGCGGCAAAAAGTATAGTAAGCGGAATAGCAACATTCTTTATTGCCTTTGTTTTTGCAATCTATATTTTATTACAGAAGGAAAAATTAAGCATTCAGGCTAAGAAAGTGTTATTTGCCTTTGTGAGAAAAGGAAGAGCAGAAGCAACTTTAGAAGTGCTGTCATTGACTTATAATACATTTTCCAGCTTTCTGACGGGACAATGTGTAGAAGCAATTATTTTAGGATGTATGTTTGTGATTACTATGTCAATTTTACGGTTGCCATATGCTCTGCTTGTAGGAATCGTGATTGCATTTACTGCATTAATTCCTATTTTTGGAGCGTTTATAGGGTGTGTTGTAGGGGCATTTCTTATATTTATGGTAGATCCAATCAAAGCACTCATATTCATTATATTGTTTTTGATATTGCAGCAGATCGAAGGAAATCTGATCTATCCTCATGTGGTTGGAAGTTCTGTTGGTCTTCCTTCCATCTGGGTGTTAGCGGCAGTCAGTATTGGCGGCAGTCTTATGGGGGTAGTAGGAATGCTCATATTTATTCCTATTGTTTCAGTTGTATATGCATTATTCCGGGAAGTTGTATACTTAAAACTAAAGCAACGCAAGATAGATCCGGCAGATATTATTTAAAATGACAATAAAAAAGGAGATAGCGGAAATGATTTTCCACTATCTCCAGTTTATTTTAGTAATTTTCTACTTTTCTTTCAAAATAAGCCTTTGGATGAGCACATACAGGGCATACTTCCGGAGCTTCTTCTCCAATGTAAATATATCCGCAGTTTCCACATTTCCATCCAAGAGGAGCATCACCTTTGAAGGTTGTACCTGATTTGTAGCTTTCAAGAAGTTTGTTGTAACGTTTCTCATGTGCAGCTTCTACCTCTGCAACAAGTTCGAATTTGGCAGCCAGTGCATCGAATCCTTCTTCTCTTGCCTCTGCAGCCATACGTTTGTACATATCAGTCCATTCGAAATTCTCTCCGGCGGCAGCGTCTGCAAGGTTTTCAGCTACATCACCAATTCCATGGAATTCTTTGAACCACATTTTTGCATGTTCTTTTTCCTGATTTGCAGTTTCTTCAAAGATATTTGCCATCTGAACGAATCCAGCTTTCTTAGCAGCAGATGCATAGAATGTATATTTGTTACGTGCTTCTGATTCACCAGCAAATGCATCCATAAGATTTTTCTCTGTTTTTGTTCCAGCGTACTTAGACATATGATAATCTCCTTTATGTATTAATTATTTTTGGAAAAAAACCCTACACATAACCGAGTAGACTCTTCGAAGCGTAGGGTTTTTTCATTTATAATGAGTTTCTGTTGTAAATTTTATATCTTAGCCAAAGTATCTCTTTAACAGACCTTCGAATGCTTTGCCGTGACGAGCTTCGTCTCTAGCCATCTCGTGTACTGTATCATGGATAGCGTCAAGGTTAGCAGCTTTTGCTCTCTTAGCAAGATCAAATTTACCAGCTGTTGCACCGTTCTCAGCGTCAACTCTCATTTCAAGGTTCTTCTTTGTACTGTCAGTTACAACTTCACCAAGTAACTCTGCAAATTTAGCAGCATGCTCAGCTTCTTCGTAAGCAGCTTTTTCCCAGTAAAGACCGATTTCTGGATATCCTTCTCTGTGAGCAACTCTAGCCATTGCAAGATACATACCAACTTCAGAGCATTCTCCTTCAAAGTTAGCTCTTAAATCAGCAAGGATATCTTCGCTTACGCCTTTAGCTACACCAACAACGTGCTCTGCAGCCCATTCTCTTTCACCTGTCTGCTCTTTGAACTTTTCAGCTGGAACGCCACATACTGGACATTTCTCTGGAGCTGCTTCTCCTTCGTAAACATAACCACATACTGTACATACAAATTTTTTCATGATAATTATCTCCCTTTCTTATTTAAATTTTATTGTTTTTAATATTAGTAATTATTACTGATATTAATTTACCATAGTTATTGATAAATGTCAATCGTTATTTTAAGTTTTTTTCCTTTTTTCGTTT
Source organism: Dorea chungnamensis (assembly GCF_039832125.1). Classification (NCBI taxonomy): domain Bacteria; kingdom Bacillati; phylum Bacillota; class Clostridia; order Lachnospirales; family Lachnospiraceae; genus Dorea; species Dorea chungnamensis. The sequence goes on from NZ_JBDOHT010000008.1 coordinate 6,472, forward strand.
CTCACATTCCCCGCATATTCCGTAGAACAGCATTGTATGTGAATCGATTGTGCCAGCAAAATGTTGGTTGGCAAGTTCATTAATGGAATGAATATGTGCTTCATCTAATTCTAGATCAAAAACGTTGCCACAAGATTGGCATACAACATGATAATGAGGTTCGGTCCGCCCATCGAATCGATCGCCTCCGTCAGGAGTGGGGATCTTAATGGCTTCGCCCATATCAGCTAACAGATTTAAATTGCGGTATACAGTGCCAAGGCTAATATTGGGAAATTCTTCCTTTATATGCATGTATACAGTATCAGCAGTTGGATGTTCCATGGTATGTGACAAATATTCTTTGATAGATGCCCGCTGCCGGCTGTATTTTAAGTTTGCCATTTTTACGCTCCTTTCAATAATGATAATTGTTATTATAATCAGTATATATGAATGTATTTCATTTGTCAACGAATAAATTTAAAATGTAACAATTTGTAATAAAATAATTGGTAAAAAATGTATTTTATTAAGAAATCATCGTATAATATGACGAAGAAAATATTGATAAATAGCCTTGACATAACTTTTGTGGATGATATAATTATTGCGTAACATATGTAACAATTCTGTAATATTTACAAAAGATAAGAAAACATAAAGGAGGGAGTTTATGGATTCTATTCTTAAAAAAGGATTGTTCTTAGTTACAATAACGGGAGCTATTACAGCATTTCCTGCTACGGTGCATGCTGAAGATACAGCAACTGATAACGTATTACCGCAAGTGGGAATTGAAGAAGTGCTAAGTAATTGCTATCTGGCAGATAAAGAAATCGAAGTAGATGATTATCTTGTGCCGACAGAGAAGGGTGAGTATTTAGATATGGCGTTTGCCAATGTCCAGTCGTTTCTATATATAAGAAGTGAACCGACAACGGACAGTGAGTGGGTCGGCAAGTTATATCCTGATTATGCAGCTAAGATTATCGGACCGGTCGGAGAGTGGACGAAGGTTCAATCAGGTACGGTAACAGGCTATGTATATTCTGACTACATTATTATAGGAAATAATGCAGAACAAAAGGCTCAGGATATGATACAGAATTCCGGGACAGAGAATCCTGAGGACGTATTTACTTATGCGGAATCCAGAGAAGAGGAGGAAGCAAGACTTGCAAAAGAAGCAGAAGAAGCTGCTGCGAGAGCTCAGGAGGAGGCTGCCGCGAAGGCGGGAATGGGACAGGCAATTGTTGATTATGCATGTCAGTTTATTGGAAATCCTTATGTGTGGGGTGGTACAAGCCTGACGAATGGTGCGGATTGTTCTGGATTTGTCCAGTCAGTATTTGCACATTTTGGAATCAGTCTGCCTCGTACAACATGGGATATGGAACATGTGGGAACTGCTGTCAGTTATGATCAGGCAATTCCCGGCGATATTATATTGTATGACGGACATGTAGGAATCTATATGGGTAACGGTCAGATTGTAAATGCAATCAACAGTGCAAAAGGAATCGGAATTCTGCCGGCCACTTACACAAATATTGTAACAATCAGAAGATTAATTTAGAATATACAGAATATTAAGAAAAAGCAAAAAATCCTGGGATTATTCCTGGGATTTTTATATATGTAAAATGTTTGTCATGACAGTGTACAAAATAGACAAAAATGTAAAAAAATGTAAAAAAATGGAAAACGGACTTATCCAAGTTTTCCACATCGAAATAGCCAAAAAAGGTGGAAAAAACGATGTTTCTTAAAAATTATCCACATTATCCACATAAAAAGCAAAGAATTTTGGGGATTACTCAGGGTAAATAAAAGAACGGATGTTTTGTGTACTTATAATAAAAATGATGTTTTGTCGAAAAAAAACGAAAAAAATATTGACATCCAAGAAGTCAAATATTAGAAAGAAATTCGTTGAAAATGTTTACACAATGATAAAAACCGACTATAATGGAAACACTGAAGAGAAAAGGAGGTGTCATGATGGCACAGGTTACAAAGGATATGACATTTGCCGAGCTGCTTGAGCAGTACTATGAGAAATGCCCAAAGATCGTTGACGTTCTTGTAGAAGCAGGAATGGGATGTATCGGATGTCCACATTCACAGATGGAATCCATCGAGATGGGTGCTATGGGACATGGAATTGATCCTGATTTATTAGTTGAGAAACTCAACGCAACAATTAATGCATAATATAGCATATGAAAAAAGAAGCTTAGGGATATTCCAAAGCTTCTTTTTATCATGATCAGATTTTTGATAGTTCCTGTACTGCATTGGCAGATACAAGAATCTCGCAATGCTCTTCCAGAAATGCCAAAGTAGCACCGGAGGAAACTTCCAAAGTTCCATATTCTGAAAGCATATTGCAGATGCGGTTGAAATCTCTGGTCGTGTGTTCTGACTGTGACAGGGCAAGAATATATATATTCTCGCCTGGATCTTTATACAGAGTGTTAGAACCAGAGTACATGGTGTCAAGCAGATGAGCTGCTTTCAGGACACCTTCCATTGTTGCAAATGAAAATAACCGCAATTCAGATGTGTGCGTGTCTGCAGTTTCTGACGGTGCCGTACTTTCATCTGTATCTGACGCAGTGGCGCTGCCGAACTTTTCCTTCATTTTACCGAGTAAATCTAACAGGGTATCTGCACCTTCCAGTTTATTTGAAATATCTTTTTTCTTTGCATCCCATTCGCTGATGGATGAAGGTGCAAATTTTGAAAAACGGGTATCGAGTTCTTCAGGATCCTCGACTTTAGTAATTATCAGCACGATAGAATCAGAAGAAGCAGGAATAGCCTCGATCATAAGAGGAATATCATCTGCTTCAAAACCAAATTCATAGGCTGCTTGTTGCATCATATCGCGGAAAAGTGATTTAGCTTTTTCGGTTCCATAGGCCAGTTCGCTTAACTGAAGATGGCGGGCAGCGAGATCGGCACGCGTCAAAGTGCAGCGGATCTGATTGTCGTTGAGTTTTTCAATCTTCATATTATCACTTCCTTTTAATGTAGTATAGCATAGAAAATGTCAGATGTTCAATAAAATAAGTATAAAATCAAAAAGTGCTTGCGTTTAAAAATTGAATCGGATATAATGACGATACTAGAAGATAGTTTTCCCGGATGACTACGTTCTTAGAACAAAGGTGGGAGAATTTCCAAATTTTATTTCTAATTCATTTCTAAACATATGAATCATTGAATCTATAAACATCAGAAATCAATCAGTATCAATCATAAAACAGCCGTTTCGGCAAATTACCATGGAACAATGAGATATAGACCTATGACCAGAGCTATCTTCTATGTTAAATAGCTGTGACATGTAAAAGAATTGTATCACGGCATCTCCTTTTATATTATATGCAGTCGCAGCCGTAGTTATCATCTGGTATAAAAAGGAGGGTAGAAATTGGGGGATGAAGTTGACTTACAACGAATGTTTAAAGAATTAACCGGTTATGAAAAAAGGAAAGTCGATCTTAGAATGAATGGGATACCGGCAAGTCCTATGCAGATTGTACAGGCACATATGATACGGGAAGATATTGCTTATATGAGAGACTATGTGCTGAACGACAAAGGCGATATTAAGGAATTGTGGTTCGACAGTATTGAAAAATAATTAATCATGTAAAATGCGAATACCCCGCAAAATAATTGTCGAAATAAATAATGACGTGGGTCACTGATTTTGCTATAATAGAGGCTAATAGGAGGTACAGTATGGAAGATAGAGAAAGAAGAAGCCGTGTAGCATCAGGAGGCCAGGAGCCCAGGAGACGGCAGCCTCAAAGAGACAATGTCAGAAGACGGCGGGTTCAGGAATCCAGAAGACCCCAGTCAGGCAGACCAGGAATTAAAAAATCACCGGCCAGAAGAAAACAGTCAAAGCGGAGAAGAAGAAGGAATCTTATCATCAAGATGTCTTTAGTAATCATATTAGCAGTATTGGCAGTTATAGCAGCATTTGTATGGAAAAGATACAGCCCGACGAAGGAAAAATATGATTTGAATAAATATTATGGGATAGAACAGGAAGGGCAGGTAGCGATTACTGTTGATAATCAGGTGGTAGAACCTCATGGCATGGTATCAGACGGAAAAGTTTATGTCCAGTATGACGTTGTAAGAAATTATATCAACAGCCGGTTTTACTGGGATCCTAATGAAAATGTTCTCTTGTATACGCTTCCGAACGATATGGTCAGTGTGGAAGTAGGCAGCAAGGATTATAGCGTTTCCAAAGAAAAGAAAAGTGAAGACTACGTCATTCTGAAAACTGAAGGAAGCACAGCTTATATCGCATTAGATTTTGTACAACAATATACGAATATTGAGTATGAGTTATATGATGATCCAAGCCGGGTAATGATAATCAGTGACTGGGGAGAGACGACAGTGGCAACTGTAAAACGAGACACCCAGGTCCGTTATCAAGGTGGTGTAAAGAGCCCGGTATTGACAGAACTCAATAAAAAGGATGAAGTTACCATCATTGAAAGTGAAGAAAACTGGAAGAAAGTCCGTACCAAAGATGGATTTATCGGATATGTGAAGAATAATGCCCTGAAGAAAGAGGAGACGAAAACGATTTCCCGAGATTTTGAAGAGCAGGAGTTCAGTAGCATAACCAAGGATTATACGATAAACATGGCATGGCACAACGTGACCAACAGTGATGCGAACAGCACCGTGCTGCAGCGAATTGCAGAGAGTAAGGGTCTGACGACAATTGCGCCGACATGGTTCCATGTATCGGATACGGACGGTAATCTTGATTCCATTGCATCCGCAGATTATGTTAATTATGCACATCAATCCAACATAGAAGTGTGGGCAGCGGTGCGTGATTTTGATGGAGGAATCAGCTCTTATGAAGAGTCGTATGAAGTCCTAAGTTATACTTCTAAGCGTGAGAATCTGATCAATCAGTTAATATCTGAAGCGTTGCGAGTGGGAATTGATGGAATTAATGTGGATTTTGAGAAGATTTCAGAAGAATGCGGAGAACATTATATTCAGTTTATCCGTGAACTATCTGTAAGATGTAGGCAGAATGGAATCGTATTGTCTGTGGATAATTATGTTCCAAAAGGCTATAATATGCAGTATGACCGTAAAGAGCAGGGAATTGTAGCAGATTATGTTGTAATCATGGGTTATGATGAACATTTTTCCGGCTCACCGGAGGCTGGATCTGTATCCTCATATAATTTTGTAAAAGAAGGAATAGAAGAGACATTAAAAGAAGTTCCGGCAGAAAAGATTATCAGTGGAATTCCATTCTTTACAAGATTGTGGGAAGAAACTCCGAAGACAGACGAAGAGTTGAAAGAACAGGAAGGAACAGATCAGGCTGAATATACGATGAATGTCACCAGTCAGGCTCTGGATATGGCCAGCGCTCAGGCAAAGGTAGCAGAAGCTGGTGCAGAGATTACCTGGGACGAAGAGACACAGCAGAATTATGCAACCTGGACAGTAGAAAACACAACTTATGAGATCTGGCTAGAGGATGAACAGTCTATTGAACCAAAATTGAAACTCATGAAAGATAATAAGCTTGCAGGAACAGCTGCATGGGCTTTGGGACAGGAAAGTTCAGAAGTCTGGAATCTGATTTTGAAATATGTCAATTAAATAAGATTAAAATACCTCTTGAAGTCATATAGTTAGATATAGAGACTGTCGGGAGGTATTTTTTTGTATAGAAAAGTTGAATTTGTCTTATTACTGTTGTTGTTGGTTGGATTGATTGTCGCCAGTAGAAGATTGGAGCAATATGTATCCAGTGAAAAGGTTGAACAGCAAGAAGATATTGTGGTAATTGATTCAGGGCATGGCGGAAATGACCCCGGTAAAATTGGCGTAAATGGAGCGAAAGAGAAAGAGATTAATCTTCAGATTGCGAAAAAAGTGAAAACATTACTGGAGGAAAAGAAGATCAAAGTAATCATGACCAGAGAAGATGATTCTACATTGGCAGAACCAGGTGCAACAAATCAAAAAGTGCAGGATATGAAAGCGAGGGTTCAGCTGATCAACGATACAGCGCCACGACTTACTGTCAGTATCCATCAGAACAGTTATCAGGACGAGAGTATCCATGGGGCACAAGTATTCTATTATACGCATTCTCAGGAAGGAGAGGAAGCAGCGAAAGTAATGCAGAAAGCATTATTGGAAGTAGATGAAGAGAATCACAGACAGGCAAAAGCCGATTCTACTTATTATCTGTTAAAAAGAACGGAGGTACCGACCATTATTGTGGAATGCGGTTTCCTGAGCAATCCTGAAGAAGCAGAAAAACTTGTAAATGAAGAGTATCAACAACAGCTTGCACAGGCAATTGTACAGGGAATCGAAACTTGTCTTACCGACTAGAGTGTAGTATACTGTTCAGGAAAGCAATAGAAGTATACAGACATAGAAAACGAGGAATATCGTGAAGACAATTATAAAGAAGATTGATAAAACTCAAAAGGATACAGATATTATAGCAGAAGCCGGCCGCATCTTAAAAGAAGGCGGTCTGGTGGCATTTCCAACGGAGACGGTATATGGGCTGGGAGCAGATGCATTGAATGAGGATGCAGCGAAAAAGATCTATGCAGCGAAAGGGCGGCCATCTGATAATCCTTTGATCGTGCATATTGCAAATATGGAAGCTTTGGATAAGATTACGACATCAATTCCGGCTGCGGCGAAAGTGGTTGCCGATGCATATTGGCCAGGGCCGTTGACTATGATATTTGATAAAAGTGAAGCTGTCCCCCTTGGAACAACCGGAGGACTGGATACGGTAGCAGTGCGCATGCCGAGTCATGAGATTGCAAGAGAAGTCATTGAGGCTGGAGGAGGTTATATTGCAGCCCCGAGCGCCAATACTTCCGGGCGGCCAAGTCCTACAACTGCGCAGCATGTGGAAGAGGACATGAACGGAAAGATTGATATGATTGTAGACGGAGGAATGGTAGATATTGGTGTTGAATCTACGATTTTGGATATGACTGTCACACCTCCAATGATTCTTCGTCCAGGAGCGATTACCAGAGAGATGCTGGAAGAATTAATTGGCGAAGTATCTGTGGACAAGACTCTGATCAATCCAGACAGTAAGAAGGCTCCAAAGGCTCCGGGGATGAAGTATCGACATTATGCACCGAAGGCAGAGCTTACCATTGTAGAAGGAGCAATTCAGGAAGTCGTAGAGGAGATTAACCGTCTGACAAAAGAGAAGATGGAAGCCGGATGCAAAGTAGGTATTATTGGCACCGAAGAGACGATAGGACAATATGTGGCCGGAGATGTGAAAAGTATTGGCACCAGAGAGAACGAAGCAACGATTGCCAGTCATTTATATGGAATATTAAGAGAATTTGACAATGACGGAGTAGATTATATCTATAGTGAAGCATTTGCCACAGCAGGAATCGGAAGTGCGATTATGAATCGCCTCCTGAAGGCAGCAGGACATCATGTCATTCACATGGAAAGTGACACGTAACATATAAATCATATGAGGAGGAAAAGAAAATGTCTAAGGTACAGATTATGGATCATCCATTGATTCAGCACAAAATCAGTTACATCCGCAGAGAAGAAGTTGGTTCCAAGGAATTCCGTGAAATCGTAGGGGAAATTGCGTCTTTAATGTGTTATGAAGCTACGAGGGATCTGAAATTACAGGATGTAAAGATTAAGACGCCGATCTGTGAGACGGTTGGAAAGGAATTAAGTGGAAAGAAGCTGGCAGTAGTACCAATCTTAAGAGCTGGGCTTGGAATGGTAGATGGCATGCTGAGTATGATACCGGCAGCAAAAGTAGGACATATTGGACTGTATCGTGATCCTGAGACATATGAACCAGTGGAATACTATTGTAAATTGCCATCAGATTGCGATGAAAGAGAAGTCTTTGTAGTAGATCCGATGCTGGCAACAGGCGGTTCCAGTGTTGCAGCGATTCAGATGTTGAAGGATAAGGGTGTAAAATATATCCGCTTCATGTGTATTATCGCAGCACCGGAAGGTGTAAAGAGAATGCAGGAGGAACATCCGGATGTAGATATATATATTGGAGCATTGGATGATCATCTGAACGATCACAAATACATTGTTCCGGGACTTGGAGATGCAGGAGATCGGATTTTCGGAACAAAATAAGATGGCGCAGGAGGAATGTGCTATGGGAAATAAAAGAAAAGATTATATTAGCTGGGATGAATATTTTATGGGGGTTGCCATGCTCTCAGGTATGCGCTCCAAAGATCCCAATACGCAGGTGGGATGCTGTATCGTAAGTCAGGATAATAAGATTCTGTCCATGGGATATAATGGATTGCCAAAGGGATGTTCAGATGATGTATTTCCGTGGAATCGTGAAGGGGAAGATCCTTTGGATACGAAATATGTATATACCGTTCACAGTGAGTTGAATGCGATTCTGAATTATCGCGGAGGAAGTCTGGAAGGAGCCAAGTTATATGTATCGCTGTTCCCATGTAATGAATGTGCGAAGGCGATTATACAGAGTGGAATCAAGGAAGTCATCTACGACAGCAATAAGTATGAGAATTCGACGGCAGTACAGGCATCTATGAGAATGTTTGATGCAGCGGGCGTCAATTATCATCAGTATCACAGAAGTGACAGAGAGATTACGATTCGATTGTAATATTTATCAAAAAAAGGAGTGGAAAATGGAGAAGATACCATTTTCCACTCCTTTTGTATGCATTGAGAAGAAGATGCTGCCAGATAGAGCTATAGATTAGATGTTAGATGATCTTGGCCTGCCGCAGCAGAAAACGATAGCGCATCCACGCAGCATTTCCACTATAAATGTAAGCATCGATGAGATCGGGATCGGAAGCATTCTGAAAATGGTTGTAAGCATCTTCCAATTCCTGGCGTGTCTGTGCAATCTCTTCCATCAAAGTATCGGCTTGTGGGTCAAAGGACAGTCGTTTGTAGATATCCTCTTCTGCAGTATTCTTACGTTCAAATAAGTGCATAATCAACCTCCGTAATCAGATAAGAAATCCTCTTTTTTCTAGTATAGACAAATAATGAGAATAAAATACGTGTTGGACGAATATATAATAATAGAAAAGTTGTTTGGGAGGAATTGTATGTCAGAACAGCACTCACATTTTTTGATTCCGTTTATTGTTCGGGCGATCGTGGGAAGCGCAATCATATTTTTTGTAAATGAATTTCTGACCTCTCAGGGAATTCCTGCGCAGGTAGGATTAAATCCTGTCACTGTATTGACATCTGGAATCCTTGGTACGCCTGGGGTTGCACTCCTTTATGGAATTACTTTTTATCAAATTCTGTGAATAATGCACAAAGTTTGAGAAGTTCTAAAAACGGGATGGACAAAGCGGAAGGTGTAGGTTATAATCGTCCTACAAGTTACATCCCGTGACTTGTATCTGATGATTTCATTCTATAGATTCGTGTTATTCAAGTTATTCTATGCCATTTCGGCAGATGTTCAAGGAACAGTTAGTAAGACAAAAGAACTGTAAGAGGAGGGATATTATGTGAGTAGCAGAAGTCTGGTGATCTGCGACCAGGAAGAGAAGTATGCAGCTGCTTTTGCCGCATTTCTGATGAAGAAAAAGGAATTTGCTTTTCAAGTACAGGTGTGCAACAGTCTTATGCAGGTGTGGGCGATTCAGCAGGATACTCCCATTGATATTATGTTGATCGGCGGAAGATTTTCAAGAGAAGAACGGAGTAAGATTCAGGCAGGAACGGTCTTTGTTCTTGCAGAATCCGAACAGACAGAAGTTGGTCCTAATGAAGTGAAGGTGTACAAGTATCAATCTGGGGAATCGATTTTGGCAGAAGTCATTGACCGATGCAGTGAAGAAAATGAGACTGGAGAATTCTTTCTTCGAACGGTGAAAACCAGAAGGACAAAAATCATAGGAATCTTTTCGCCTGTCCATCGAATTGGGAAGACCTCTTATTGTCTGGAGCTTGGAAAAGAGATGGCCATATCAGAGAATGTATTGTATCTGAATCTGGAACTCTACGGTGGAATCGGAGGATATTTTCCAGAAGAAGAAAAGACTCTGGCGGATGTGCTTTATTATTCCAGGCAGGAGAGTAAGAATCTGGGATTTATGCTTACTACACTGGTGCAGCATCTGGGAGCCTTAGATTATCTTCTGCCGGTCAGAGTATCAGAAGATATCAAAGCCGTCTCTCTGGAAGAATGGTGTGATCTACTTCGACAGATCACGGAACAAAGTATCTATGATGTGATAATTCTGGATATTGATGAAGGAATAAGAGAAGTCTACGGTCTGTTGAGAATATGTACAGAGATCTATATCCCGGTTCCGAAGACAGAAGATGTACAGGCAAAAGCAAAGCTACAACAGTTTGAAGAAGAACTTCATCTGCTTGGATATGATGATGTTCGGCGCAAGATAGTGAAGAAGGAGCTGAAGAGATAGATGATACAGGCAGAACAGCTTCACGCCAGGATTCTGGAAGAGATGGATATGACAAGGGAGATGGAAGATGAAGAACTGACGCAGCTAATCTATAGGGTGCTGCAAGAAGTATCCGCACAAGAGTATCTTTCCCTTGCTGAGAAGTCTTTCCTGGGAAGAGAATTATTCAATGCATTCCGCAAATTAAATATTCTCCAGGAATTCCTGGAGGATGAAGATATTACGGAGATCATGATCAATGGAACCCAGAACATCTTTTTTGAAAAAGATGGAAGAATCTATCAGTCGGATAAGCGGTTTGTATCGCGAGAGAAGTTAGAGGATGTCGTTCAGCAGATTGCGGCAGGATCTAACCGGCTGGTTAATGAAGCATCCCCCATTGTGGATGCAAGGCTATTGGATGGATCCCGGGTGAATATCGTTCTGCCGCCCATTGCGATTGACGGACCAATTGTAACAATTCGTAAGTTTTCTAAAGAAGCGATTACCATGAAGCAATTGATTGCATGGGAATCAATCAGTAGAGAAGTATCGGCATTTCTTGCCACATTAGTGGCTGCCGGATATAACATATTCATAAGTGGAGGAACCGGATCAGGGAAGACCACTTTCTTAAATGCATTATCGCAATCTATTCCAAAAACAGAGAGAATCATAACCATTGAGGACAATGCTGAATTACAGATTCAGGATGTGCCTAATCTGGTGAGGCTGGAGGCCAGGAATGCCAATGTCGAAGGATCAGGGGCAGTAACGATCCGGGACTTGATTAAGTCAGCCTTGCGAATGAGACCTGACAGGTTAATCGTGGGGGAAGTACGCTCGGCAGAAGCCATTGATATGCTGCAGGCTATGAATACAGGGCATGACGGAAGTCTGAGTACCGGACATGCGAACAGTCCCAAAGATATGTTAAGCAGGTTAGAGACCATGGTCCTTATGGGAATGGAATTACCACTTCCGGCTATCCAGCGTCAGATTGCATCTGGTGTGGATGTAATCGTGCATCTGGGCAGGCTTCGTGACAAAAGCAGAAAAGTATTGGAAGTAACCGAGGTACTTGGTTATATAGGAGGAGAGATTCAGCTTCAGACATTGTATCAATATGAAGAAACTGGTGAAAAAGAAGGACGGATTCAGGGAGAATGGAGGAAGATCCATGAGATTACACATACCGAAAAATTGTTGGCAGCAGGATATCACAAAGAGAGAATATTCATGGATTACGATTAAATCTATTGCAATTACAGGAATAACCGCATGGCTTTTCTACCGTTCCCTCTGGGCTGTCTTCCTTCTGGCACCGGTGGGTGGATGGAACTTCTGGAGGTTGGTACAAGAACAGGCGTATCAGAAAGAAAAGGAATTCCAGCTACAATTTAAAGAAGCAATACTGGCAGTGTCTTCTGCGATGAATATAGGCTATTCTGTGGAAAATGCGTTTCGGGAGGCACAGAAGGAATTAAAGAAGATCTATCCGGAAGAAGCAAGAATATCGAAGGAACTTCAGATGATTGTAAGACAGCTGCGGGTACATGTTCCTATGGAACAGATATTAGAAGAATTATCGCAGAGGGCACCGACAGAGGATGTCAGAAACTTTGTGACTGTATTTGTGGCGGCAAAGAAAAGTGGTGGTAATATGATTGCTATTATACAAAATACTGCAAATCAGATTGGAGATAAAATTGATGTAAAGAGGGAGATAGATACCATATTAGCTTCAAAAAGATATGAGTTCCGGGTAATGTCGGTGGTGCCTTATGCAATTATCGGATATATGTCGTTAAGTTTTCCTGAATTTATGGAATGCCTGTACGGAAATATATTGGGGATTGGAGTGATGACAATATGTCTGGTCATCTATTTGGCCGCATACTATCTTGGGTTAAGGATCATAAGGATCGAAGTCTAAAGATATTGGTGCCAGGAGGCGTTCTGCTATTGGGAGGTCTGATTTTTCTTGTGGATTACCTTTCTTCGATGACACCGATGGAAGAGCATATAACAAGAAATTCTTATGGCAAAGGAAGCAAAATCGAAAGTTTTGATGTGAAGTTGGAAAATGAATCGGAGAAAATCCCGGTAGAGCTTGAGATATCAGAACAAAACTATTCTTCCGAAGAGGTACAGGAACTATTTGCAAGAGTGATTCGCAGAATGGAATCATTGATCCTCGCAGAAAATAAAAGCCTGGATCATGTGGAGAAGAATCTGAACTTGTTGGCAGAAGTGCCGGATGAACCGGTGGATATCTCCTGGGAACTGGATCGCTATGATGTTATGAATGTCAAAGGAGAGATACAAAAAGAGGCATTAAAGGAAGAGACACTGGTCAAATTGAGTGCAGTTCTTACCTATCGAGAGGATGAAAAAGAGCAGGCGCTGTACCAATGTGTAGTCAAGGTCTGTCCAGCAGCATTGACCAAAGAGGAAGAGAATTCGAAAGAGATGAAAGAAGAATTGCAAAAGCAGGAAGAGAGACAACGAGAAGACAAAATACTATCTCTGCCATCCCGAATAGGAGGACAAGCTGTCACCTATTATAAAAGGATGGACCAGCGAGGAGTCGTGATTATGCTAATGGGGCTGTTGATCGGAGGTCTACTCTGTGCCCTTCAGAGACAGAATCAGGCAAAAGAATCGGAGCAGAGACAACAGCAGATGATGTTGGATTACCCGGAGATTATGAATAAGATCACCTTGTTTCTCGGGGCGGGGATGACAGTAAAAAGAGCATGGAAAAAGGTGGTGGAGGATTATGAGCAACAGAAACCAATCTGGGGATCGCGTTATGCATACGAAGAAATGAAAAAGACATGTTACGAGATGGAGAGTGGTGTGACAGAAGCAGAAAGCTATGAGAACTTTGGGAGACGCTGCAATGTACAAGTGTACGTAAGATTTGGAGCATTATTGTCTCAGAACCTGAGAAAAGGAATGAAAGGTTTGACACAGATGCTAAAATTAGAATCCATTCAGGCATTTGAAGAGCGGAAAGCTCGTGCAAAAAAACTGGGTGAGGAAGCAGGGACGAAGTTATTATTCCCCATGTTCTTAATGCTGGCAGTGGTTTTGATCATAGTAATTGTGCCAGCATTTATGTCCTTGCAGATATAGTTTACGGAGTAGGAAGGAGGATGTATATGTGGAGATTGTGGTATATACGAGAGAAGTTAAGGGAAGAAGATGGAATCGGAGTGGTGGAAGTGATCTTGATATTGGTTGTCTTGATTGGATTGGTCATTATATTCAAATCCCAGTTAACCAGTCTGGTACAGAATATTTTTCAGAAAATTGTCAGCGAAAGTTCAGGTATCTGATCATACATATGATATTCAGATACGACTGTAAATTCTGCCGTGCAGAGGTGACTGCGTACTTAAGCTTGATTTTTATTCTTCTGGTCACCTTTGTGTGCAGCATTATGGAAAGTGCATCTATCCAGATGGCAAAAAACTACCAAAGAGCGGATGTAAATCGTGCAATGGAATGTGTGTTTGCGGAATATCAGAAAGAATTATTAGAAGAATACGATATCTTTGCATTAGATGCCAGTTATGAGACAGGACAATATGCGGAACAGAATCTATGGGATCGGATGGATTTCTATGGTGCAGGAAGCATGGAACATCAGATGGAGAGAATACAGTTCCTGACAGACTCTGGATGTAGTTCTTTTTGCAGACAGGTGGCATCCTATATGGAGCAGAAATATGGAATCGATGCATGGAAAGACAAGACGGGGTTGTCTTCCATATGGAAACAGCAAGAGGAAAGAGCCGATACTTATATGGAAGAAGAACAGGAGCAACAACAGTATCTGGAAGGTCTGCTGGCTGACAGTAATGGAGAATTACCAGAAGAAGAGAATCCCATTACTTATGTTGGTCAGCTGAAACAGTCACCAATATTAGAGCTGGTGCTCCCAAAGGAGCAGATCATATCGGAAAAGCAAGTAGATGAAGGCATTATGCTGTCATTACGGGAACAGAACAGGGGGTATGGGACATTTTCGGATGTGGAAGATGGGGAGGGAACGTTATCAACGCTGCTTTTTGGAGAATACCTGTTAGAACATTTTTCGATGTTTACCAATACAGAGCATACCGGAGTTCTGGATTATGAACTGGAATATGTCTTTGCCGGGAAGAACAGTGACCGGGAGAATCTGGAAGCAGTGGTGAGGCGGTTGATGGCATTGCGTTTTGTCCCTAATTATATCTACATTCAGACGGACAGCGAGATGAAGGCGGAAGCAGAGGCGATGGCAGCAACATTATGTTCCTTATTAGCTGTTCCGGCAATAACGGAAGCTGCAGCACAGGGGATTCTTCTGGCATGGTCATACGGAGAAACGATTATGGATCTTAGAACATTATTAAGTGGCAATCGAGTGCCTATGACAAAGTCAAAAGAAAGCTGGCAATTGCAGCTTGCAGGTTTACTAAAGCTTGGAACAGAAGAAGACAAAAGTGAAGGGCAGGATGTAGCAGATGGCCTGGATTATCGGGAGTATCTGCGAATGATACTTTTTCTGAAGAACAAAGAGACCGTTGCAGAAAGAGCATTGGGGATCATAGAACAGAACATGCAGAAGATGTATGGGCAGACGTATTTTCGTGCAGATCTTTGTGTCAGCAGAATGGAGATAAAGACGACCAGCAGATTACGCAGAGGAATTACTTATCAATATAAGACTTATTATGGTTACCAGTAGAGGCAGATACAGATGCCCTCTCAGTTGTCAAGCAAATTTCCCATGAAAAAGGGTTTTATAAAATATGAAGAAAGGAGAAGGATTCGTACCATGAATAGAACAATACTCCCCTCACAATCTATCTATTCCCATTTTTCTGGGAGGGCATCTGCATCTGCCTCTAAAAGAACTTCTGTTGCCGGGAGTATCACATTGGAGGCAGCAATGGCAGTTCCACTCTTCTTTTTGGCGGTGGTAAGTCTTCTGTATCTGATGGAGATTATGGTTATTCAGACATCTATTCGATGTGGTCTGCAATATGCAGGGAAGCAGGCAGCAAAAGAAGCGTATCCGATTACCATATTGATGCCGTCCCGTCTGGAAAGTAATATTATCCATGCAGTCGGTGCCGAGCGTCTGGAAAGGAGTATTGTAGAAGGAGGAAGTAGTGGAATCGATTGCTCTGAGTCCAGAATGTCTTCCAGAACAGGAATTGGTGAACTGAAAGTTTGTTATAAAGTACGTTTACCGATTCCATTATTCGGTGTAGCCCCTGTCAAGTATCAGGAAAGTATGCGGATCAAGGCGTGGACAGGATATGAAAAAGCAGGATTTGGATCGGAAGATGATGAGACGGTGTATATCACAGAGACAGGGCTTGTCTATCATAAAGATTATCATTGTACACATCTGGATCTATCGATTCATATGGTGCAGACGTCGGACATATCTTCTATGCGAAATGCAGATGGTGGAAAGTATTATGCGTGCGAACATTGTATGAGGAATGGAGGAGATGGTGTGTATATTACGGATACAGGAGACCGGTATCATAGTTCGCTGTCATGCAGCGGACTGAAGAGAACGGTCTATGCGGTTCCGATATCTGAAGCAGTAGGAAAGGGGGCATGTTCCAGATGTGGACATTGAGTCAGATGGTTTGTCAGATGATCCTGGTATGTCTGTCGGTGTCGGATATTTATTTCCGTAAAATACCAGCTGAGATACTGTTGTTGACGAATCTTGCAGCTGTCATCTATCAGATTATGATTGGACAGATGGATCCCTGGCTGATTGCAGGAGGTGCAGCCGTAGGCGGCGTGTTCTTATATATCAGTAAAGTTACCTGTGAAGGTATTGGATATGGCGATAGCTGGGCAATATTGATTCTGGGGATTTTCCTTGGAATATGGAAGCTTATGGAAGTTCTTGCAGGCGCGTTTTTCATACTTTCGCTGGCATCTGTGTTTTTCCTTGCAAGGAAGAAAATGTCCCGGAAGCAATCCATTCCGTTCTTCCCTTTTCTGGCGATTGGATATCTGCTGCAGGTGCTGGCAGGAGGTGTGAAGGGATGAAGATGAAGAGATTGCAGGGAAGCATGACGGTAGAGATGTCATTTCTCATGCCTATGATTCTGTTCTTGATCATGGTGTGTATTCTGGCGGTGTTCTATTATCATGATAAGAACATCCTGGCAGGGGCGGCGTATGAAACTGCAGTGGCAGGAAGTACAAAGGCAAGAGAAAAGGATGGTATATCAGAGGGAGAGTTAGAATCCCTCTTTTTTCAACGGACAAAGAATAAATGTATTCTGTTTGGAAGCTTTCAAACTACGGTTACGGTGACAGAGGAAGAGATTATAGTCAGAGCGAATGCTTCCCATAACTATATGAAGATATCCGTAATGGAAAGTGCAAAGGTTACAGAGCCGGAGCGATATATCCGGAAGCTGAGAAGAATGAAGCAAAGATAGGAGTAAGAAAGATGGAACGTAAGATTACCATAGAAGAACCGATACGATATCAGGAAGATTATCAGATGCAGATGTTGAAAGTCAACCATCTAAATGGAATATTGAAGATGGGAGGCAGAGGAGTTAACGGATGTAGTTGCTATGATTATGACGTCAGCGGAAAAATATCCATGAAAGCCATGTTTGAAAGAAGCAAAATAAGAGCAGAAGATATTAAAAACTTTCTCGCAGATCTTAATGCAGTATTAAAAGAAGTTGAGACATATCTTCTGAATATACATTGTATCCTGTTAGATCCAGAATATCTGTTTTACGAAGAAGGAAGCTTCTTTTTCTGCTATTATCCATTGGCAAGGCAGGATCTGTGGGAGGCATTGCACACGCTGACAGAATATTTTGTAAAGCAGGCAGACTATCAGGATGCGGAATGTGTCCGATTAGTATTCTTGTTACACAAAGGAACGATGGAAGAGAATTACAGTCTGGAGAAGCTCACGGCAGAGTGTATTCACAGCCCGGAAACGGAAGAAAAATCTACAGGGGAGAGGGAGAAAGCGATGATAGAGTATGATACAGCAGAGCATGACTGGATTACAGAACAAGAACTTGGAAGCTCCATTATGAGAGAAACAGAGAACTTGTGGACACCGGTGAAACGTTTTCTGAATCGTCATAAAAAACCAAAGTGGGGAGATTGGGATGGCTTGCATATCGAAGAAGAGGAATTGTGATTTACGCAGTAAATATATTCTACTATTATTATGACATAATATATACATAATAATAGCATTCGATAAAAGAAATAAAGTGTTACTGGTTACTATCTCAAAGAAATTATGCTATACTTAACAAAAGAAATGGAAGAAGCTACCAGAAAGTGATGCGTGATAATGGGAAAAAATGTGAAGAAAGCTCCGTGTACAATCTTAATAGCAGCAATCAATGTGATTGTATTTTTTGTGCTTTCCTTTCAGGGAATGACAGAAGACGGAGCATTCATGTTGAAGCATGGAGCAATGTATGTCCCACTGATGATCGCACAAGGAGAATATTACCGGCTGTTCACCAGTATGTTTCTTCATTTTGGATTCGATCATCTGCTGAACAATATGGTGACGCTGGTTCTGATCGGGTGGAATCTTGAAATTGAGATAGGAAAGATCAAGTTCCTGCTTATCTATATCCTGAGTGGATTGGGCGGAAATATCCTGTCCGCATGGTGGGATATTCAGACGGGTGAATATGCTGTGTCTGCAGGTGCTTCCGGCGCAATCTTTGGACTGATCGGTGCACTGTTATATGTAGCGATTCGCAATCGCGGGAGAATCGGCGATATCTCAGGCAAAGGAATTATATTTATGATTATTCTTAGCCTATATTATGGATTCACAAGTACGGGTGTAGATAATATGGCGCATATTGGCGGGCTGTTATCAGGATTCCTGCTGAGTATCCTGCTGTACTGGAAGCGTAATCGTAAAAGTAGAGCCTATTCCTACCGTTGATGTGGCACAGATGCTTCCGTGATGTGCATGTACAATCCGCTGTGCAACGGCAAGACCAAGTCCAGTGCCGGTTCTCTTATGAGTTACGAAAGGTTCGAAGATAGAGCTCATGTCCTCGGAAGAGATTCCGCATCCGGTGTCAGAGACGGAGATAAGAATATGGCTGTCTTCCAACGCAACATCCATAGAAATCGAAGGATGCATATTGTCTGTTCGAGCCAGAACAGCATCTCTAGCATTGCCCAGGAGATTTAGAATGATCTGCTTGATCTTGGTAGGGTCTAACATTGTCTCAGGAAGTTCAGGAGAGATTCTGGAGGTAAATTCAATATCTGTATCAAGAAGCGAAGCGGCAAAGGATAAGGATATTGTCTGGAAGAAGCTCTCAGTATCTACAGATGACAGATGCAGGCGTTCGCCATTGTTATAAGAAGATAACTCTTCCAATAGTTGCTTCATATATTCAATATCCTGATGCATCTCTGCCCAGTGGCGGAAGGATGTTACTTCAGGATGTTGAGTCTCGATTAATTGCAAGGTACTATAGACGAGTGTCAATGGATTACGGATTTCGTGACTGATGGTGCTGATTTCCATCCGATGAGATTCTAATAGTCTGGTGAGAAGCTCATTTTTCTCCGGACTTTCTTTCATAATCTGTTGTAATTTGTCGTAGTCTGTCGCTGAAAACATAGTAATTACCGCCCTTTCTGAAGTACCAGTTTAGCATCGGCGGATAAAATAATCAATTATTATTTTTAGGAAAGAAGGATGAGAATATGAAAGATGAAAATTGCATATTTTGCAAACTTGCAAATGGAGAGATTCCAACATCTACACTTTATGAGGATGAGGACTTTCGAGTGATTCTGGATGCAAGTCCGGCAGCAAAAGGACACGCCTTGATTCTTCCAAAAGAACATTATGCGAATCTCTATGAGTTGGATGATGAGGTGGCAGCCAAGGTGTTGGTTCTTGCGAAAAAGATGATTACCAGGCTCACAGATATCCTTGGATGCGATGGATACAATATTGTACAGAATAATGGAGAGGCAGCAGGCCAGACTGTGTTCCATTTCCATCTGCATATGATTCCAAGATATAAAGATGATAATGTCGGTCTTGGCTGGAAGATGGGAGAACTGACAGACGAAGATAAAGAGGATATCTTATCTAAGATAAAATAATTTTGGAAGCGAAGGATGAACAAGTGGGAGTTGAATCAATAGGAAAGACTGCCTTCGATGTAATTTACAACGATAATTACGATATTGTATATAAGGCAGTCATGAAATACTCTAGAAATCATCATACTGCAGAAGAGATTACGCAGAAAGTCTTTCTGAAATTATATATGAATATGGATCATATCAATATCAATGCCGCCAGATCTTGGCTGCTTTTGACAGCGAAATACATGGCATTGAACTACAAAAGAGATATGGCGCGGGAGTATCTGGTAGAAGAGATGGATGAAGATGAGGAGAAGATACTATCAGAATCCTGTGAAAACCCAGAAGATACATTTTTCAGAAAAATGAAAGAACGTGAATTCATGAAGCTGAAAGAAGATATATTTGCGGCATTATATAAAAAGAATCTAAGGTGGTATGATGCGATTACAATTACTTATGTATTAGAAAAGCCACAAAAAGAAGTGGCGGAAAATATGGGAGTAACATTAGAAGTGCTGCACAGTATGTTATATCGTGCAAGACAATGGATTAAAAAGAATTTTGAAGAAGAATATGACCACTTGAATAATGCATAAAAACAGGTGCCGATTATGACACCTGTTTTCTGTGTATGATATAGGACGGCAAGTTATTTATTTGCTGCGGCTTCAATCAGATCAATAATGGTATCGATAGAATTCTGCTGAGGTGAATTCTTCATAGCATCTATGTAGGATTCACGATTCTCATATAAGCGAAGAATAGAATCGAGAAGGACTTGTTTATTCAGTTCCTCTTCTTTCAGAACAACACTATATCCCTGGCGTTCAAAAGAACGGGCATTGAGAATCTGGTCACCACGGCTTGCATTTGCAGAAAGCGGAATCAAAAGATTCGGTTTGTGAAGTGCAAGAAGTTCGCAGATTGCATTAGCTCCTGCACGGGATATTACGATATCTGTCAGTGCAAAGAGATCCTTGAGCTCATCTTTGATATATTCAAACTGAGCGTATCCATCCAGATTCTTCAAAGAGTCATCAATCTTTCCTTTGCCGCAGAGGTGTACGACCTGAAAATCCTTCAAAAGCTCTGGAAGGATGCCGCGGACAGCTTCATTGACTGCAACAGAACCAAGACTTCCGCCAACGACCATGATCACCGGCTTGTCAGAAGTGAAGCCTAAGAATTCTCTTGCCTTGAATTTGTCACCGGACAATAATTCCTGACGGATAGGAGAACCTGTCAGTACAGCCTTCCCTTCTGGAAGATGTTCCAGCGTCTCAGGGAAATTGCAGCATACCTTTGTTGCTGAAGGCAAGGATATCTTATTTGCAAGACCCGGAGTCATATCAGACTCATGAATAATGGTCGGTACATGCTGACTCTTACCGGCAAGTACGACAGGAACGGAGACAAAGCCGCCCTTGGAGAAGATGACATCTGGCTGTAAGATCTTGACCAGCTTCCTGGCTTCTCCCAGACCCTTAATCACACGGAACGGATCGGTAAAATTCTGAACACTGAAATAACGGCGCAGTTTTCCAGAAGAGATTCCATGATATGGAATTCCGAACTGCTCGATCAGTTCTTTTTCGATGCCGTTGTAAGAACCGATATAGTGGATATCATATTGTAATTCTTTCAGCCGTGGCAAGAGGGCAATGTTCGGTGTGACATGTCCTGCAGTGCCACCGCCAGTTAAGATAATGCGTTTCATAATGACCTCCCAATCTCAATATTACGTAATATTCATACGATATATGCTATAATTATATTATACGTTTACGTGGGGATTGGTCAAGAGAAAGAAAAAGATTTCGAACACGTATCGTGACAGTTCTGATGCGTTTTTCAGATGCGCGGGGTGGACTGTTCACATTGCAACTCACTGTAATCATTCAAAGAAAATCTGACAAGGAGTATTACAATGAAGGAAAGTAAGGATCAACTGGAACAAATCATAAAAAATGAATACGACAGGCTTGCCAAAGAAGAAGAAAACGACATCCAGGCGGATGATACGATAGAAGTACCCGAAGGAACGAAAGAGTCTCTGCGCGCGAAGATTGATCAGCAGATCGAAGAGATGAAAAAAGAAAAAGTATATGCTCAGTTATCGGAAGAAGACCGGAAAGCACTGGAACTGGGACGAAAGATCATGGCAGAAGAAGAACAGGAGAAGACAGAAGCCAAAGTGGTGCATAAGAAAAAGCGGTTTAAGATGTACTTTGGCCTGGCAGCAGTGCTGATACTGGTGATGGCCGTGGGAATCACCAGTATTGGTGGACCCGAGAGAATAGTGCGGATGCTGAAACAGGCGGTTGGAGACAGGGAAGTTGAGAAGGTTACCTCGGGGGAGGATAGCATGACAATGGTGGAAGAGAACGAAGAGGAAGCGTATGAAAAAATAAGAGAAGAATTTGGTGTTGAACCGGTTAAAATAACTCAGAGAGAGGAAAACCTGCATTTTAAAAGAATGGATTTTGATGAGACACTTCAAACTGCAGAATTATATTATGAATACAATGGTGAAAATGTAGTTTATTTGATAAATGCATCATACAAAGATGCTTCGTGGGGTGTCGATGTAGAAGATAAGATTATTGATTCGTCAAAAAAAATAGTAAGTGGATGTGAAGTAGAAATTAAAGAATACCGAATAGAAAAAAGTAATAAGGAAAAATATTCAGCAAGTTTCAAATATAAAGGATTAGAATATTTTTTGGTTGGAACAATGGATAGGATGTCTTTTGATATTGTTGTAAATAATTTGTTTTTTGTTAAATAATGCGTTAGTTTTTTTAGAGATATGTGTTTATAAATATGAGGGTAAAATTATATGGAGGAGGTGAAAAATGGAAAAGAGAATTATGTCTGTGTGCTTTGCATTGTTGTTAGTGACAAACATGCTATTAATTTCAACAACTAATGTCAAAGCGAGTTCAGATGATCTAATTTTGGATGGTTCGTATTTGACTCATGATGAGGAGTCTATCGGTTATGATACGAAGATTACCAGAGGAGATGATTTACTTACAGGTTATTCCAAATGTGTCCGGTTAGGACCTGGAGAACTGTATGCAGGTGGTACGACTATTGCATCCCATACTGTAGAAAGCGTTCAGGTGTCAGTTCTCATTGAACGTGCACAGGAAGGTGATACAGAATGGACTTATTATGATGGATGGTATAAAGAAAACTTGAATATGGATCGAGTAGCTTCAAATCGCTCTTTAGATGTCGAAGGCGGTTATTACTATCGAGTAAGATGTACGCATGCTGCTAATAGCGATATGAGTAGTTCATTCACCGATGGAATCTACATTGAAGAACCATAGGAATCTTTCAGATGGGGATCTGAACAAGAGGGAAAAAATTTATTAACTGACAGAAAAACAAAAAAAGAAACAAAAACAAAAGCCAATTAAAAAAATTATGTTGCGCCAGTCGGGGAGATTGTGGGAAGCGCCGTTTGCGGTGCGATTTAAAGGAATGAAAACTATTAATTTAATTTCAACCTTACATTGAGAAACCGTAAGACCCACGAGACGGGTTAAAGTCGTCGCAGACGGTGCTTCCCACAATCTCTCCGGCCAAAAAAAGAACGAAAAACAAAAAAAGAAAGGATACGAGGCTACATGCTAGGCTTCGTATCCTTTTCCCATGTTATAAGAAATCTCGTTCCCATCCTAATTATTATTCGCGAGTGCCATGCGAAGTGCCTTGGAGAGCTGGTCAGGGCAGGATGTTGCCTTGCTTCCGCAGGTAATGCCTTCCATACGAGAGATGGCATCGTGAACATTCATGCCTTTTACCAGGCTGGAGATTCCGGTAGTATTTCCAGCACATCCACCAACAAATTCTACATTCTTAATGATGTCTCCGTCCAGTTCTACTCGGATCAGCTGGGAACAGACACCATGTGGTCTATAATCCATGCGTATTTGCCTCCTTTGTGTTTCGATATATCGGATTATAGCAAAGAATCCGGGCAAATTCTATAATTTTTCCGTATCTTTTATAAAAAGATCATGAATCAGTCATAAGTTGAAATCCTATTTTCCATCCGTTATAATAGAGCATAGCACAGATGTATGATTGTGATGTAGAGAACATCTTGGGCATATCCTGAGATGAATCAATGGATAAGTTTATTAAGGAGGATGTCGGATATATGATAGGAATTATCGGAGCAATGGAAGAAGAAGTCGCAGCATTGAAGGATGATATGGAGGTACAGGAGACGATCGAGCAGGCATCTATGGTGTTCTGCAAGGGAACGTTATGCGGCAAAGAGGTAGTGGTAGTGAGAAGTGGAATCGGCAAGGTTAATGCAGGAATCTGTGCGCAGATTCTGGTGGACAGATTCCAGGCGGATACACTGATCAATACTGGAATTGCGGGATCTCTGGATGCGAAGATTGATATTGGGGATATGGTCATCTCTACAGATGCCCTGCATCATGATATGGATGCCACGGTATTTGGTGATCCTGTGGGACAGGTGCCGCGAATGGATACATTGGCATTTCCGGCGGATGAGACGTTGGTTCAAAAAGCAGTCCGTGCCAATGAAAAGGCGAATCCGGATATCCATACATTTACCGGAAGAATCGCAAGCGGAGATCAGTTCATCTCTTCGCAGGAAGTGAAAGAAAGAATCGTGGAGAATTTTCATCCGCTGTGCGTGGAGATGGAAGGAGCTGGGATCGCTCATGCCGCTTACCTGAACAAAGTTTCGTATGTCATAATCCGTGCCATTTCGGACAAAGCCGACAACAGTGCGACCATGGATTATCCGGCATTTGAACGCAAGGCAATTGCCCACAGCGTAAGGCTTATGAAGGAATTGCTGCCAATGTTGTAGAATGGATCCTGTACAAGAATCCTGTGAATCTGACAGATTCTCCCTCGGGGAGGTGCGGAATCTGTAGAACGGTTTTTGAGCTCTCCTTTGGAAATTCAGCTATAATGCTAGACAAAGGAGGGCTTTATTATGTTAGAAATCATATTGGACGGGCACGTATTATTCGTGCTTATGGGAATCCTGACAGTCTTAGGGATCGTGAGTAAATGTATCGCCAATGTCACTTTGAAACGTCTGGTGCGCGCAGCGGGGAATATGAACAAAAGCACCCATCCGCTCATGCGCCTGGTGCGCGCCAAGTTTGAACACGCGTGTATGGTCAGCGACAAAGTGGAGAATGTCAGGGTATTTGTGGACAAGTATCTGTACGAGTACCGGGTGCTGGGGATGAAGCTTCATGGATGGAGAAGGATGGAGAATATAACTGCCGGACTGTGTCTGGTGCTCGGAGCCGGCGGAGCGTTGCTGGAATATCTTATGAACGGAATGGGAGATATGGTGCTGAGAACAGGAGCAACAGGAGCGGGTCTTGCAATTTTGGTCTATCTGGTGCATCTGATAACGGATGAAAGATATCAGTTGGAAGCAGTGCAGAATTATATGGTAGATTATCTGGAAAATGTATGTCTTCACCGTTATGAGAAGTCGTATCAGAAGGAGATCAAGGTCATGGCACAGGAGGGGCCATCTATGGAATTTGGCGTAATGCCGGAAGAGAAAAATGAGACGCCAGATTCAGGGGCAGGTCAGGAGATATCAAGTCCTTCCGCTCCCAGAGTTGTAACACCAAGACCAGAAGAGATGCCGCAGCCGTCACCTCAGCCAGCGCCACAGAAAGTCTCACAGATCACACCGCAGGCAACACCACAGACAATGACGCAGACACCTCCACAGAGTATTCCTCAGGCAGCATCACAGATGCAGACAGCTTCCAGAGACAAGGAATCAAGGAAAGGCAAGTTGGACGAAGTGGAGAAGGATGTTCTGATACGCCAGATTCTGGAGGAGTTTATGGCTTGATTAAACTTTACTGATTTGATAGAATGATAACATATACTTTTAAGAGATGAAAGCTTGACAGCACTGAAATACATTTACGATATGGAAGGCTGCTGTTGGAGACAGAGATTATAATGCGTACAATATATGACAGATTGAGAGAATATAGTCATTCGGATTATTATGGTTTCCATATGCCAGGACACAAGAGGCAGATGGATCTGTTGGGAGATACTTCTCCTTATTCGATTGACATCACCGAGATTGACGGATTCGATGATCTGCACCACGCAGATGGAATCCTGAGGGATGCACAGGAGCGTGCGGCAAGAATCTATCATGCGGATGAGACGCATTTCCTTATCAATGGAAGTACGGTGGGAATCCTGAGTGCTATATTCGGTGTGACTCAGAAGGGAGATACCATACTTGTGGCAAGAAATTGCCACAAGTCTGTGTATCATGCGATAGATATGAATGAATTGAATCCGGTATATCTATATCCGGCTTTTGATTCAGAGGCTCAGTTGAATACAGAGATTTCCGCAGAAGATGTCCGGACAGCTTTGGAGAAGAATCCCAAGATACGTGCTGTGGTCATAGTATCGCCGACGTATGATGGAGTGGTATCGGATGTGGAAGCAATAGCAGAAGCGGTCCATGAAAAAGGCATTCCGATCATTGTTGATGAAGCCCATGGAGCGCATTTTGGCTTTCATCCTTATTTCCCAGAGAACTCCAATACTAAGGGGGCAGATCTGGTCATTCACAGCCTTCATAAGACGCTTCCGTCATTGACACAGACGGCGCTCTTACATGTGAACGGAGATCTTGTGGATCGAAGAAAGGTGAAGAAGTATCTGGATATGCTGCAGACCAGCAGTCCGTCTTATGTGTTGATGGCAAGCATAGACGCTTGTGTTGAGATGTTGGAGCATAAGGCAGAAGAATGTTTTGCACCTTATGTGGAGAGGTTAGAGTATATGCGGATGCGATTATCGGGATTTCGAAGACTGAAGCTGATTCAGACAGAACATTTTGATCGGTCGAAGCTGATTATATCTGTGAAGGATACGGACCTTACCAGCAGGCTGCTTTCGCATATTCTGCTGGAAGAATATCATCTGCAGATGGAGATGGCAGCAGGCACTTATATCTTGGCGATGACATCCATTGGAGATACGGAAGAAGGGATGAATCGCCTGATTGCGGCGCTGGAAGAGATAGATGAGAAGGTGGACCGGCGAATGAGAGAACATGGAATCTCAGAAGTGTTCCAGATTCCGGTACAGTCCAGTCTTCCAAGGGCCCAGATTATCTGTTCAGGCGCTGAGGTAGAGCTTTTTTCGGAAGAAGGGATGATCAGATCATTGCCATGGCAGGAAAGCGTTGGTCATGTGGCAATGGAGTATGCATATCTCTATCCGCCGGGATGTCCGTTGGTAGTACCGGGAGAAAAGATATCACAAGAGGCGGCAGATATGTTACAATGGTATCAGGATCTGGATTTTACCATAGAAGGATTGAAAAAAGAGCAGTACATAGAGGTATGGATGCATGGGTAAGATATATTATATGATGGGAAAGAGTTCCTCCGGCAAGGACACGCTGTTTAAGGAAGTGAAGCAGGCAATGCCGGAACTGAAGACCATAACGCTCTACACAACACGGCCGATTCGTGAAGGAGAGCACAATGGTGTAGAATACTTTTTCGTGTCAGAGGATACGTTAAATGCATATGAGAGCCAGGGCAAGATTATCGAGATGCGGGCATATCATACCGTGCATGGAATCTGGAAGTATGCGACGATCGATGACGGACAGGTGGATCTGGATCACGAGAATTATCTGGTGATCGGCACATTGGAATCATACGATAAGATGAGAACATATTATGGAGCGTCGAATCTGGTGCCTATATATATAGAAGTAGAAGACGGGGAGCGTCTGATGCGTGCCCTGAAGCGTGAGAGGGAGCAGGAAGTTCCCAGATACGCGGAATTGTGTAGGAGATTCCTTGCGGATACCAAAGATTTTTCAGAAGAGAACCTTGCGAACCTTGGAATTACCAGAAGGTTCGTCAATCAAGACAGAACACAATGCTTAGAAGAGATTATAGGGGAAATACGATATGGGAAGCTTTAAAGATGTGGTTGGCCACAAAGATATTATCAAATATATAGGGAATGCAATAAGAGAAGATCAGGTGTCTCATGCATATATTATGAATGGAGCACGAGGCTCAGGGAAGAAGCTGCTGGCGAATCTTTTCGCGACAACACTTTTGTGTGAGAAGGGTGGACCTGATCCCTGTAATGAGTGCCATTCCTGCAGGCAGGCAGAGAGCGGCAATCATCCGGATATTATCAGAGTCACACATGAAAAGCCGAATTCTATCAGTGTCGATGATATCCGGGAACAAATCAATAACACGATTATGATAAAGCCTTATCAGGGGCCTTACAAAATATATATTATCGATCATGCAGATATAATGACGCCACAGGCGCAGAATGCACTTCTGAAGACGATTGAGGAGCCGCCGAAGTATGCCGTGATCATGCTGTTGACGGAGAATGCAGAGACTTTGCTTCCGACCATTACCTCCAGATGCGTTATGCTGAAACTTCGCTATATCAAAGATACGTTAATTAAGAAGTATTTGATGGAGACCATGGAGATCCCAGATTATAAAGCAGAGATCTGTACTGCATTTGCCCAGGGCAATATGGGACGTGCAATCATGCTGGCGAACTCAGAACATTTTAATGAGATTCGTGATGAGGCAATTCAGTTGCTGAAATACATTCACGAGATGGAATTGAGTGAGATCGTACAGGCAGTCAGCCGGATTACGAAGTATAAGTTAGAAATTACAGATTATCTGGATATCATTATGATATGGTACCGGGATATCTTGCTGTATAAAGCGACCAAAGATATCGACAAGGTCGTATTTAAAGATCAGATAAATTATATCAAAGAACAGGCCAAAAAGAGCTCTTATGAGGGTATCCAGTTAATTCTGGAGAGCCTTGAGAAGGCCAAAGCCAGATTGAAGGCGAATGTAAACTTCGATCTGGTAATGGAGCTTTTGTTCCTGACGATAAAGGAGAATTAATAATATGACAAGAGTGATTGGAGTAAGATTCCGTCCGGCAGGAAAGATCTATTTCTTTGCGCCGGGGAAATATGAGATCAAGACGGGTGATAAAGTAATCGTAGAGACGGCGCGCGGTGTGGAGTTTGGATCTGTTGTGAGTGGTCCGAAGGATGTAGAAGATGACAAGGTTACACAGCCACTGAAACCGGTGATCCGCATAGCGACCAAAGACGATATCCGTAAGGAAGAAAAGAATCGTGAAAAAGAAAAAGAGGCTTTTGAGATCTGTCTGGAGAAGATCCGTAAGCATGGATTGGAAATGAAGCTGATTGATGCGGAATATACATTTGACAATAACAAAGTGCTTTTCTACTTTACTGCAGACGGAAGAATTGATTTCCGTGAATTGGTAAAGGATCTGGCGAGCGTATTCCGGACCAGAATCGAATTACGGCAGATTGGTGTGAGGGATGAGACGAAGATTCGCGGAGGAATCGGAATTTGTGGCCGTCCACTGTGCTGTCACACGTATCTGACGGAATTTGCGCCGGTATCCATCAAGATGGCAAAGGAACAGAATCTGTCATTGAATCCAAGTAAGATATCTGGTGTATGTGGAAGACTGATGTGCTGCCTGACCAATGAGGAAGAGACATACGAAGAGCTGAACAGCCATCTTCCGAACAATGGTGATCATGTGACAACACCGGAAGGGTTAAAAGGTGACGTACAGTCTGTCAATGTGCTGCGTCAGCTGGTCAAGGTAATCGTAACACTGGATAATGATGAGAAAGAGATCCGTGAATATAAAGCATCGGAACTGAGGTTCAAGCCAAAACGTAAGAAGAAGGACGTGAAGCTGACCAAGGAAGAGATGGCGGAACTGAAAGCACTGGAAGAAAAGAATGGAGTGTCCAAATTAGATGATGAATAATTTAAAGCCCGAAGAGCGTCTGGACGATCTTCAGATTAAAGGATATGAGATCATCCAGAGTCCCGGACGATTCTGCTTCGGGATGGATGCGGTGTTGCTGTCGTCTTATGCAAAGGTCAGGAAGAGAGAACTTGCACTAGACCTGGGAACAGGCACAGGAATTCTGCCGATTCTTCTGGAAGCCAAGAATGAGGGAGAACATTATACGGGACTGGAAATTCAAGAAGAAAGTGCAGACATGGCGCGCCGGAGTGTGAGCCATAATGGGCTGGAAGATAAGATTGATATTGTAACGGGAGATATTAAGGAAGCGTCCGGAATCTTTGGGGCAGCTTCCTTTCATGTCATTACGACCAACCCTCCTTATATGATCGGAGAGCACGGTCTGAAAAATGAAAATGAAGCATTGTACATTGCACGGCATGAGGCATTGTGTACGCTGGATGATATTTTGAGGGAAAGCGCAAGATTGTTAAAGCCGAAAGGGCGGTTTTATATGGTGCACCGGCCATTTCGGCTGCCGGAGATACTTGCCAAGATGTCAGCATATGGAATTGAGCCAAAGCGGATGCGGCTGGTCTATCCCCACATTGATAAAGAGCCGAACATGGTACTTCTGGAAGGACTGCGGGGTGGAAGACCACGAATGCAGGTGGAGCCGCCACTTATCGTGTATCGGAAAGATGGAGAATATACGGAAGAACTTCTGGAGATATATAGGAGGAAATAACAATGCCAGGAACATTATACTTGTGTGCCACCCCCATCGGCAATCTGGAGGATATGACATTTCGATGCATCCGGATTCTGAAAGAGGTGGACTTGATCGCAGCAGAGGATACCCGCAACAGTATCAAGCTTTTGAATCATTTTGAGATCAAAACGCCGATGACCAGCTATCATGAGTACAATAAGATAGAAAAGGGACATAAGCTGGTAGAACATCTGCTGAACGGAGAAGATATTGCATTGATCACGGATGCTGGAACTCCGGGAATCTCAGATCCGGGAGAAGAACTGGTGAAGATGTGCCAGGAGGCGGGAATTGTGGTGACTGCAATTCCTGGGGCAGCAGCTTGTATTACAGCACTTACGATATCTGGATTGTCTACAAGAAGATTTGCATTCGAGGCATTTCTTCCGGCTGATAAAAAGGAACGTCAGGCAGTGCTGGATGAGCTGAAGGAAGAGACGCGGACGATTGTCTTATATGAAGCGCCGCATCGTCTGGTGAAAACGTTACAGCTTCTGTATGATACGATTGGCAATCGTAAGATCAGTATCTGCCGGGAGCTTACCAAGAAGCATGAGACGGTATTCGCTGCAACGATGGAAGAAGCACTTGCATATTATAATAATCATGAGCCAAAAGGCGAATGTGTGATGGTGATAGAAGGAAAGAGCCGCGACGAGATCCGGGCAGAAGAACAGGCACACTGGGAAGAGATGACTATCGAAGAACACATGGAGTATTATGAGAGCCAGGGGATCGATCGAAAAGAGGCCATGAAACGCGTTGCAAAAGACCGGGGAATCGGGAAGCGGGACGTCTACAAAGCACTGTTATAATGCGCCGCTGTAAAGTGATAATCAAGTAATAAGAAGCATTCGTCAACTTGTATAGAAAACCCTGAAAAAATTGTTCAACTTGGGCATAGCCGAAGTTGAACTTTTTTTATATACTTTGAACAGAGCAAAAAAAGCGTAAGAAATAATGTCGGTATGGCAGAATGATTTAGGAGGAAGATTAAAATGGCAAGTTTATCATTAAAACACATTAACAAAACATATCCAAACGGATTTGAAGCAGTAAAAGATTTCAATCTTGAAATTGAAGATAAAGAATTTATCATCTTCGTAGGACCTTCAGGATGTGGTAAATCAACAACACTTCGTATGATCGCTGGTCTGGAAGAGATCTCTTCCGGAGAATTAAAGATTGGGGACAAGATCGTTAACGATGTAGAGCCTAAGGACAGAGATATCGCAATGGTATTCCAGAACTACGCTCTGTATCCACATATGACAGTATATGATAACATGGCATTTGGTCTGAAGTTAAGAAAAGTACCAAAGGATGAGATTGATAAGATGGTTCGTGAAGCTGCTAAGATTCTTGACCTGGAAGCATTGTTGGATCGTAAGCCAAAGGCTTTGTCAGGTGGACAGAGACAGCGTGTTGCTATGGGACGTGCTATCGTACGTAATCCTAAGGTATTCCTTATGGATGAGCCTCTTTCTAACTTGGATGCAAAACTTCGTGGACAGATGCGTATCGAGATCTCTAAATTGCATCAGAGATTAGGTACAACAATCATCTACGTAACACATGACCAGACAGAAGCTATGACACTTGGTACAAGAATCGTAGTTATGAACGCTGGTATCGTTCAGCAGGTAGATACACCACAGACACTGTATGATCGTCCGTGCAACCTGTTCGTAGCAGGATTCATCGGATCTCCACAGATGAACTTCGTAGATGCTGTATGTAAAGTAAATGGCAGCGAAGTATCTCTGATCGCAGGACCTTCTGAGATTAAATTGCCAGCAGCAAAAGCTAAAAAACTTATCGATGGCGGATACGATGGAAAGACAGTTGTTCTTGGTATTCGTCCAGAAGATGTACATGATGAGCCGGAATTCCTTGCAAAATCTCCAGATACAGTTATCGAAGCTAAGATTCGTGTATACGAGATGCTTGGTGCTGAAGTATTTTTGTACTTCGATTATGAAGGATCTAGCATGACAGCAAGAGTTGAGCCTAAGACAACAGCAAGAACAGGTGATGTTGTTAAATTTGCTCTTGATGCTGACAAGATCCACGTATTCGACAAAGAGACAGAGCAGACAATTACAAACTAGGAATAATAACAATGAGGTCAGACACTTTCGGGTGCCTGGCCTCTTCTTTGCTGTATTGAAGTAAAGTATTAGACATGATTTCTATCCTATGGTAAAATAAACATGTATGCTACAGAATAGGAGGATATCCATTGTTATCAAATCAAATATTACATAAAACCGTACAGGATGTGAAGCGGATTACCGGATTAGAATGCGCTGTGTGGGACATGAAGGGAATCTGCCTTGTAATGACAAATGAAAAAATGATAAGTCTTGATGCAGATGTCTCAGAGTTTTGTAAGTCGGCACAGGAGAACGAGAAGAAAGTCAGCGAAGATGTAGGAATGTTCTTGGCATATGAAGATGAAGATCCTTGTTATGTATTCGTTTTAAAAGGAGATTCTCCACAGCTGGAAATGGCAGGCAGAATGGGAGTCAGCCAACTGGAGAATCTGCTGTTTGCTTACAAAGAACGAATGGATAAGAATCGTTTTATCCAGAATCTGATTCTGGATAATCTGTTGTTGGTCGATGTGTATAATCAGGCGAAAAAGATGAAGATCCCGGTAGAACTGCGAAGGACCGTGTTCCTGATAGAGGCGAAGAATGAAGGGGAGAACCTGATTCTTGAGACGTTAAAGGGATTATACGCTACGGGCACAAAGGATTTTGTAACGGCAGTGGATGAAAAGCATGTAATTCTTGTAAGAGCATTGGAGAAGACGGATGATTACCAGAAGCTTGCGCAGATTGCCAGAGAGCTGGTAGATACGCTGAATATGGAAGCAATGGTAAGCGTAAGAGTTTCTTATGGAACGATCATCGAAGAGCTGAAAGACGTGTCCAAGTCATACAAAGAGGCGGATATGGCATTGGAAGTTGGAAGAGTATTCTATTCCGATAAGAATATTCTGGCATATAATGAACTTGGAATTGGACGGCTGATTCATCAGCTTCCATCATCTCTGTGCGAGATGTTTCTGGAGGAAGTATTCCAGGGAAATGTCGCAGATCAATTTGAAGAAGAAGAACTGACGACGGTCTACACATTTTTTGATAACAATCTGAACATATCAGAGACTGCCAGACAGTTATATGTACATCGCAATACGCTGGTGTACCGTCTGGAGAAGATCCAGAAGAAAACAGGGTTAGATGTCAGGGTATTTGACGATGCTTTGACGTTTAAGATAGCCATGATGGTAGCAGACCACATGAAATACATAAATAATTAGGAGGAGATAGTACATGGTGAAATTATACGAAAATGGAGTCTATCTGTTAAACGGCACTGAGATTGTGGAACATGCAGAAGAAGTAAAGGCAAAGACAGGACAGGAATTGTCACCGGCTGAGGCTGCGAAGAATACGATGGCATACCATATCCTTGAGGAGCATAATACTTCTGGTAATATGGAAAGATTACAGATTAAATTTGATAAATTAACCTCTCATGATATTACATTTGTTGGAATCATTCAGACGGCAAGAGCATCCGGCCTGGAAAAATTCCCGATTCCTTATGTCCTGACGAACTGCCATAATTCTCTCTGCGCAGTGGGCGGAACGATCAATGAAGATGATCATATGTTTGGGCTTACTTGTGCAAAGAAATACGGTGGAATCTATGTACCACCTCATCAGGCAGTTATCCATCAGTTCGCACGAGAGATGCTGGCTGGCGGCGGTAAGATGATACTGGGATCTGACAGTCATACGCGTTATGGTGCACTTGGTACGATGGCAATGGGCGAAGGTGGACCGGAGCTGGTAAAACAGCTGCTGAATAAGACTTATGATATTAAGATGCCACAGGTCGTAGGAATCTATCTGGATGGAGAACCGATGAAGGGCGTTGGTCCGCAGGATGTCGCACTGGCAATCATTGGTGCAACATTTGCAAATGGATATGTGAATAACAAAGTTATGGAGTTCGTAGGTCCTGGAGTTGAGAAGCTGAGTGCTGACTTCCGTATTGGAATTGATGTTATGACTACAGAGACAACCTGTCTGTCCTCTATCTGGAAGACGGATGAGAAGATTAAGGAATTCTACGATATTCATGGAAGAGTAGAAGAATATAAGGAACTGAATCCGGGAGCAGTGACCTACTACGATGGTATGGTCTATGTGAACTTGAGTGAGATCAAGCCAATGATCGCTATGCCATTCCATCCGTCAAACGTATATACAATTGATGAAGTTAATGCGAACCTGAAGGATATCCTTCATGATGTAGAGCAGAAAGCACTGGTAAGTCTGGACGGAGCAGTTGATTATAGCTTACAGAATAAGATCGTTGATGGAAAATTATATGTAGATCAGGGAATCATCGCAGGATGTGCAGGTGGTGGATTTGAAAATATCTGTGCGGCAGCAGACATCATTAAGGGACATTATATCGGATCGGATGAATTTACCTTCAGTGTATATCCGGCAAGTACCCCAATCTATATGGAATTAGTGAAGAATGGTGCAGTTGCGGATCTTATGGAGGCAGGAACGATCGTGAAGACAGCATTCTGCGGACCTTGCTTCGGCGCAGGAGATACACCTGCTAATAACGCATTCTCTATCCGCCACTCTACAAGAAACTTCCCGAATCGTGAAGGCTCTAAGCTGCAGAGTGGACAGATTGCATCTGTTGCACTTATGGATGCACGTTCTATTGCGGCAACGGCAGCAAACAAAGGATTCCTGACTCCTGCTACGGCGATGGATGTGGAATACAAAGGTCGTACCTATCATTTTGACAAGAATATCTATGCAAATCGTGTATTTGACAGTAAGGGAGTTGCAGATCCTTCCGTTGAGATTAAGTTTGGTCCAAACATCAAAGACTGGCCGGCAATGGCACCACTTCCGGAGAATCTGTTGTTAAAAGTTGTATCTGAGATTCATGATCCGGTTACCACAACCGATGAGTTGATTCCTTCTGGTGAGACTTCCTCTTATCGTTCTAATCCGTTGGGACTGGCAGAATTCGCACTCTCCAGAAAAGATCCGGCATATGTTGGACGTGCAAAGGAAGTGCAGAAAGCTGAAAAGGCAATCGAAGCCGGACAGTGTCCTCTGGAAGTACTGGATGAATTAAAACCAGTCATGGCAAAAGTGCAGGAAACTTACCCGGAAGCCGGAAAGGGTAATCTTGGAATCGGAAGTACCATATTTGCAGTAAAACCAGGAGATGGTTCCGCAAGAGAACAGGCGGCATCCTGCCAGAAAGTGCTTGGCGGCTGGGCCAATATTGCAAATGAATACGCAACTAAGAGATATCGCTCGAACCTGATCAACTGGGGCATGCTTCCATTCATTACAGAAGAAAATCATGAGAACTTAAGCTTCAAAAACGGCGATTACATATTCGTTCCAGAGATCAAAAAAGCAATCGAAGAAAAAGCAACCGACATCAAAGCATACGTGGTTGGCGAAGGATTGAAAGAAATTGATCTTAAGCTCGGAGATATGACAGACAACGAAAGAGAAATTATCTTAAAAGGATGCCTGATCAACTACTACAAAGGTTAAATAAAAGAAAACATACACGGGGACGCAGTTTTTTTCTGCGTCCCCGCAACAGTTACCCCTATTTTTGACTCTAATATGTACCAGTACCCATATATCTTGCAGGGAGGAAAAGATATGAAGTGTGATGCGAATACATTTGCGCAGATGTATGAGACAGTCTATAAGGATCTGTATCGATTTGCTTTGTGTATCATGAAGAACCAGCATGAAGCGGAAGATGCAGTCAGTGAGGCAGTGATTGCTGCCTACGAGAATGTCCGAAAACTACGGAATGCCGATGCGTTTAAAAGTTGGATGTTCACGATTCTGTCCAATATCTGCAAGAAGAAATTGAAAAATGCAACAAAAGAGGCGCTGTGTTCATGGGAAGATACATATGAATCTTTCTCCGTTGAGGAAAAAGACATAGGTCTGTCGGTAGATATCAGGCGGGCATTTTTCGTATTGGAAGAAGAAGAGCAGATCGTTATAGGTTTATCGGTCTTTGGCGGATATAACAGTAAAGAGATTGGGAAAATGTTGAGCTTAAATTCTAATACTGTGCGGTCGAAAAGACGACGTGCACTGCAGAAGATGGAATGTGTATTAAGATGAGTCAAGGGAGGCAGCTGTATGGATAGAAGAGAAAAGGAGATATTAGATAAGATTCAGAAGCAGACGGAGAATATCGAGATTCCAGAGAATCTTGGGCCGGATCGGATTCATCGGATGCTGGAAGAAAAGAAACCGAAGAAAAGAATACGAGTGTATCGGATGGGTGCCCTGGCAGCTGCGTGTGTGGTGATCGTGGCAGGGATAGCGGTGTGGCAATTGGCAGGTTCCCGGCAGGAACAACAGACGGTGACAACGCCATCGGATAATGTTATCAATGACAGTAAGACCATTGCCACTGCAGAAGATTATGAACAGGTATATCGTTATATTGAAGCGTACCAGGAAGAATCCACAATGGAGAGAGGCGGCATTACGGAAGAGTATGCCTTAGATGGGGGCAATTTTCTGACAAATGGATCGAATGGATCCGCGGCCGATTCGAAAAGTGCAGTTTCTGACTATGCTGCGTCAACTGGCGATTATTCTCAGACGAATGTAAGACAAGAGGGTGTCGATGAAGGAGATGTTGTAAAGATAGATGGAAGATACCTGTATATCCTGGAAGATAATGAACAAGAGATAGCAATTGTTGACACTGCCAGCGGGAATATGGAAAAAGTATCTTCTATATCCGTGGAAGAAGACTATATCTACGAATTCTATCTGGCAGAAGAACAGAAGAAATTAGTGGCAGTGTGCAGTCACAGTGGTCTCAATATGGAGGCTGTCAAGGTCATTACCTATGATATCCAGAATCCGCAAAAACCACAGATACAAGGTACAGTTACCCAAAGTGGCAGCTATCATTCCTCTCGTATGTCGGATGGATATCTATATCTGTTCAGTGATTACTATCTGGAAGATCAGGCGAGAAAAGAAGAACCAGAGACTTATATACCGATGGTAAATGGTAAACTCATAGAGGAAAAGGATATCTATCTGCCACAAATCTCTCAGGCATATATGTATGAAGTGATTACAGCGGTCAATCTTGAACATCCTTCTGAGGTCACAGACAGTAAAGCACTATTTTCCAAGGGTGGAGATATATATGTCAGCAATGAAAATATTTATTTCTATGAGACCGAATGGAGGTATTCAAGTAATGATGTGACAACCGTCCGAAAGGTATCTTATAAGAATGGAATGCTGACAGCAGAAGCACAGGGACAGTTTGAGGGATATCTCAATGATTCATTTTCGATCGATGAATATAAAGGCTATCTGCGAGTGGTAACCACCGAAGGTGAGACGAATTCCGTATATATTCTGGATCAAGAACTGGAAATTGTCGGTTCCATTACAGGACTGGCTGAAGATGAGAGGGTATATTCCGCCAGATTTCTGGGAGATACTGGTTACTTCGTAACGTTCCGTGAGACAGATCCTCTGTTCAGTGTTGATCTGTCAGACCCGGAGCATCCAGAGATTATTGGTTCGCTGAAGATCCCAGGATTCTCGGATTATCTGCATTTTTACGGAGAAGATCAGCTGCTTGGAATTGGTATGAACGTAGATGAAGAGACAATGACGACCGATGGTGTCAAGCTGTCAATGTTCGATATCTCGGACCCTTCAGATGTCAAAAAGAAGGATACGTATGTCCTGGAAAATGTATACAGTACAGACGTTTCTTATGATTACAAGGCAGTACTCATTGATTATGGGCGCAATATCATTGGATTCTCCGGTGATGCACAGGGAGGAGAAAAATACTACCTCTTTGCATACGATGAAGAGAGTGGCTTTGTCTGCAATATGGAAGAAGAAATCAACGGGAATGGACTGCGAAGCGTCAGAGGCGTCTACATAGACGATACATTGTACGTTGTACAGGGCAATATTATAGAATCCTATAGTTTGAAGGACTACCAGAAAACAGACGACTTAATTTTGTAAATATAACGAAAAAATAATAAAAATCTGAAAATTTATACAAATGAATCAAATTATAAATTAATAAAAAGAAAATATAAAAATAGTGTTGACAAATATGATCTCAAGTGCTATTATATAATCAATCCAAAGGAAATCCAAATTAACCAAAAGAATTCCTGACGAGAAAGGGAATCAAAAGTGAAGGATGTCCCATATAAATAATTCTATATGAGATGTTTTTAGAAGGGAAATGGATGAAGATAGTTATAGTTCATATGTCGGTGAGGTATAACAAAATTGGAAATATAAGTTAAAGGAGGCTTAATCCATTGGACAATTTCGAATTTACAAGTCAATATGTTAGTGGTATGGCAAATGAAAGTTCCCAGAGAATAAGCCTTAACCATAGAGGATAGAGAATAGCCGGTAATTATAATAATAAAAAGAGTCGGAGAAGAAAAACCGGAAATAATATAGATTATATTTGCAGACATATTGAGGATAATACCACATAATAGTTCAAAGATATTAGAAGATGTGTAAAGAAACATTACCTAATATATCAGATGTATTCGTAAACTATATTAACTGGAATGTTATAGAAGAAATAACTTAATATGATTATAGACAAATAATAAGGGCACTGGCTATAATAGGAACGGTTATAGGTATAAATAGCTAAGGAATCTGGTTATATAGATTTGAGGGATATGAATAATGGTATCGAAGATTAGAATATAATCGTTAATAAAAAGAGTATAGTAATCTTGGACTTTGAGTTATAAGTATAAAATAAAAAAGGCAAAAGGGAACATCGAATCAAAAGATAACCCTCCGATTAATATAAAAGTATATGATAAAATTTAATATAAAATAGCCATTATAATCAAAAGGTTCTAATGGCTATTTTTTTTATGGAAATATAAGGTTATAAAGTTGTAACTTTTGTAATATATCTTTAACAATTTTCTTTGTACATTTTGACATTATTATAACCATATGATAAACTTATATAAATATAAGTAAGTAAATATACTATTTTGACAATTATTTGAGGTGAGAAATTTGGATAAATATGAATATCGGGTAAAGACAGAGCAGATGCTCGAATACATGGATAAAAAACAATATAAGAAAGCTATGGAGATTGCAGATACCATTGACTGGCGCAGAGTTAAGAATGTGTCTATGCTGAATATGGTAAGTGAGATCTATGAATATAACGGAGAATTCCAGAAGAGCCGAGATATACTATTTGTTGCATTTGATCGCGCTCCGGGAAGCAGAAAGATTGTATACCGACTCGGTAATCTGGCGTTAAAGATAGAAGATTTTGAAGAAGCATCAGATTGTTATGAAGAATTTGTAAAACTTGCACCAAAAGATCCAAATCAGTATATTTTGAAATACAAGATTCTGAGAGCACAGGGAGCACCATTAGAAGAACAGATTCATGCCATGGAAGATTTTAAAAAGGCGGAGTATGTTGAAAAATGGGCATACGAGTTGGCAAAATTATATCATGAGGCGGGAATGACTGCAGAATGTCTGGAAGAATGTGATGACTTGATTCTGTGGTTTAGCGAAGGAAAGTATGTCTATCAGGCAATGGAATTGAAGATGAAGTATAAGCCATTGACCCCGCTTCAGAAGGAAAAATACGATGCTCGCCCAGGCGCACCAAAGAAAGAAGAGTCTGAGAAGACAGAAGAAAAGAAGCCGGAACAGGCAAAAACGCCTATGGCAGAAATTATCCGTGAAGCAGAGGCGGCTGAAGAGGAAAAAGTTCAGGACGTTGCAAGAGAATTGAAGCAGAATGGAATTGATGTCGCAGAAGAATTGCCGGAAGTAATGGAAGAAGAGATTCCAGAAGAAAAGCCAGAAAAGCATTCTGCAATTACGAGAGTTGTAAAGGGTGCAACTTTGCAAGAAGCACTT
This sequence comes from Dorea chungnamensis, assembly GCF_039832125.1. Lineage (NCBI taxonomy): Bacteria > Bacillati > Bacillota > Clostridia > Lachnospirales > Lachnospiraceae > Dorea > Dorea chungnamensis. The sequence goes on from NZ_JBDOHT010000008.1 coordinate 46,779, forward strand.
GCAACGGGAGTGGCAATCGCCAGTGGAATCAATATAGAAGAGAAAGCAATGAAGGAGAAAGAGGAAGCGTTAAGAGTTACTGGACAGATGCGCATTGAAGAAATCCTTCAGGAGTGGGAAGCAAAGCAGAAGGCGAATGCAGAAGTAATCGAAAAGAAGAAGCAGGAAGACCGCGAGAGAATTAGAAAAGAGCGGGAAGCGGCAGAACGTCGAAAAGAAGCAGAACGCTTAGAAGTAGAGAGAAAGGCAGCTGAGGCGGCCCGAAAAGCGGCGGAAGAAGAAGCAGCCCGAAAAGCAGCCGAGGAAGAAGCGGCTAGAAAGGCAGCTGAGGAGGCGGCTAGAAAGGCAGCCGAAGAAGAAGCAGCCAGAAAAGCAGCCGAGGAGGCAGCTAGAAAGGCAGCCGAGGAAGAAGCAGCCAGAAAAGCAGCCGAAGAGGCAGCCAGAAAAGCAGCCGAAGAGGCAGCCAGAAAAGCGGCGGAAGAAGAAGCAGCTAGAAAAGCAGCGGAAGAAGAAGCAGCCAGAAAAGCAGCCGAAGAGGCAGCCAGAAAAGCGGCGGAAGAAGAAGCAGCTAGAAAAGCGGCGGAAGAGGCGGCCAGAAAAGCAGCGGAGGAAGAAGCAGCCAGAAAGGCAGCGGAAGAGGCGGCCAGAAAAGCAGCAGAGGAAGAAGCAGCTAAAAAAGCAGCGGAGGAAGAAGCAGCTAAAAAAGCAGCTGAGGAAGCAGATACGATCATTCAGGGAAAGACACAGAGAATTCCAGATGATATTGTAAAATTGATGGAAGAAATGGAGAATGATGTAGAAGAAGATAATTTCGAGGCCGATGCGCTGGAAGATACCTTTGAAACAGAGGAAGTAGAAGATCAGGAAGAAGATTTTGATATAGAAGATTTTATCGGCGATTTCGAAGAAGACTTTGCAGAGGAGTTTGAAGAAGACTTTGACGAGGAAGACTTTGGAGAAGAGGATTTCGAAGAAGAAGACTTTGACGAGGAAGACTTCGGGGAAGATTTCGGAGAAGAAGACTTTGCAGAGGAAGATTTTGAGGAAGAAGACTTCGGAGAGGAAGATTTCGAAGAAGAAGACTTTGGAGAAGAAGACTTTGAGGAGGAAGATTTCGGCGAGGAAGACTTTGAGGAAGATGACTTCGAGGAAGAAGAACTTGAGGAAGAAGAACTTGAGGAAGAAGACTTTGAGGAGGAAGATTTCGAAGAGGAGGAACTTGAAAAGGCAGAGCCTGAACCGGTAACAGAGACTCTTGAAATTGAGGAGCCATCTGAAGAAGAGATTCAGAAAAGAATTAAAAAGTCAAAAGGCGGTGGAGTTCCGTTTGATACAGGATTTGTTGTGACCGGACGTTATGATCTGAGCGCAACTAGTGAGATTGGTCTAAAAGCTGGACTTACCGAAGAACAGAAAAAATTGTTCTCTTATTTTGTTCCGGTAAGAGGAATGAGTGAACAGATCGTGGAAGTTCTTGATAATGACCGGAGAGCACAGAGAGAAGGAACCTCAAAGACAGGAAACCTTCTGGTAATCGGACGTAAAGGTTCTGGTAAGACGGTACTTGCAGTAGATATTGTAAAGGCAATTCAGAAGCAGAGGAACCTGAAGCAAGGAAAGGTAGCGATTGTAACAGGAGAATCATTGAATAAGAAGGAATTGACGAATATTATTCAGAAGCTTCGTGGTGGTGCAATTATTATCGAAAAGGCAGGCAAACTGAATTCCAGAACAATTAAAGAGTTAAATTATCTGATGGAAAAGAAGACAGGAGAACTTCTTTTTGTGCTGGAAGATCAGAGAAAACCACTGGAGCGTCTGATGACAGCCAATCCAGATTTTAAGAAGAAGTTTACTTCAAGACTGGAACTTCCGGTATTTATAAATGATGAATTGGTAACGTTTGGACAGACATATGCGAAGGAGAATGGTTATAAGCTGGATGAAATGGGAATTCTTGCATTATACAGCAGAATTGATGTGATGCAGAGAGAAGATCATGCGGTATCTGTTGCAGAGGTTAAGGAAATCATGGATGAAGCAATTGAACATTCTCAGAAGGCAAATGTAAAGCATTTGGCAAGAAGAGTGTTTGGAAGAAGTACAGATGAGTCTGACAGAATTATTTTGAAAGAGGAAGATTTCAAAATATAAGAGATGAATAAAAAGTAGGGTTTTGGTGAGTAAGATTTGCCAAAACCCTTTCTTTTTATGGTGGTCTAAAGTATAATAATAATATATCGCAACAGAATGTGAGGGATAGTTATATGGCAGAGAAAAAGAAAAAACCATATGAAATCGGCGAACTGGACCAGTACCTTTTTGGACAGGGAACACACTATGAGATTTACAAAAAAATGGGAGCTCATAGAGTGAAAAAAGGGAAAAAAGAGGGCGTATATTTTGCAGTATGGGCACCGCATGCGCGTTCTGTGTCTGTAGTGGGCGATTTCAATGAGTGGAGCATGGAAGCTAATCCAATGGAGAGGGAAGAACCATTGGGAATATACACATGTTTTATTCCGGGTGTTGAAGAGGGAGCTTTATATAAGTACTGTGTGGAGACATATACAGGAGAATATGTTTTTAAGTCTGATCCATATGCGAATTATGCAGAGCTAAGACCGGGTACAGCATCAAGAGTGACGGATATTTCCCAGCTTAAGTGGACAGATTCTGTCTGGATGGAGAAGCGTGAACAGTGGAATCATATGAAAGAACCAATGTCTATCTATGAAGTACATATTGGTTCCTGGAAGCGGCATCTTGGAACGGAAGGTACGGGATTCTATAATTATCGTGAGTTTGCAAAGGAAATTGTAAAGTACGTAAAAGATATGGGATATACTCACGTTGAATTGATGGGAATTGCGGAACATCCGTTTGACGGTTCCTGGGGATATCAGGTGACGGGATACTTTGCACCGACTTCTCGTTATGGAACACCAGAAGATTTCGCGTGGATGATTAATTATCTTCATAAGAATAAAATCGGAGTTATCCTGGACTGGGTACCGGCTCATTTCCCGAGAGATATACACGGATTGGCTAATTTTGATGGAACCCCTACATATGAATATGCAGATCCAAAAAAGGGAGAACATCCAGATTGGGGAACCAAGATTTTTGATTATGGAAAAAATGAAGTGCGTAACTTTTTGATTTCTAATGCTTTGTTCTGGATTGAATATTTCCATGTAGATGGTCTGCGAGTAGATGCGGTTGCATCCATGCTTTATCTTGACTATGGAAAACAGACTGGTCAGTGGATTTCTAATAAATATGGCGGAAATCAGAATCTTGAAGCAATTGATTTCTTCAAACATCTGAATTCCATTGTAAAAAAACGTAATCCAGGTGCATTAATGATTGCAGAGGAATCTACAGCTTGGCCGAAGGTTACCGGAGATGTTGAAGACGATGGCCTTGGTTTCAGCCTGAAATGGAATATGGGATGGATGCATGATTTTATAGAATATATGAAACTGGATCCATACTTCAGAAAATATAATCACAATCAGATGACATTTGCTATGAGTTATGCACATAGCGAGAACTTTATTCTGGTATTATCACATGATGAAGTTGTTCACTTGAAGTGTTCTATGCTGAACAAGATGCCGGGCCTTGGGTTCGACAAATATGCGAATCTAAAAGTCGGGTATGCCTTTATGATGGGACATGCCGGAAAGAAGCTTCTGTTCATGGGACAGGAATTTGCCCAGCTTCGTGAGTGGAGTGAAGAACGAGAGTTAGACTGGTATCTTCTGGCAGAAGAGGAACATCTGCAGATGCAAAACTGGGTAAGAGATCTGCTTCATCTGTATAAGAAGAATAAAGCAATGTATGAGCAGGATGACAGCTGGGATGGCTTCGAGTGGGTCAACGCAGACGATGCTGACAGAAGTATCTTCAGCTTTATCAGACATTCCAAAGGAAATAAAAAGAACCTCCTGTTCGTATGTAACTTTACACCAGTGGAGAGAGAAGATTATCGTGTTGGTGTACCGAGAAAGAAACAGTATAAGCTGATCATGAATAGTGATGATCCGAAATATGGTGGAAAAGGAGAAGAAAGACCACTTGTTTATAAGGCTAAGAAGGAAGAATGCGATGGAAGACCATATTCCTTCGAATATAAATTGCCAGCATATGGAGTTGCTATATTTGAGTTTTAAGTGGGAATTTAGATGAGTGAGTTGGTAATTGAGAGTGTACGGCGCAAGGATGAATGGGATGGTTGGCATTGCGGAGTCCTTCGCTGAGAAGCCATAACAGGAAAAGGAGCAGATATTTTGTGACCAGGCTGATTCACCCCGAAATCTTGATGATTTCGAGGCTCAGCAGCCTTCTTAGATCTGGCTTGAGGCCAGATCTTCGCGCAAAATGTCTGTTCCTTTTTCTGTAACGGCTTCTAACGCTTGTCCAACGAATGTCAACCATCTCATTCATCCTCTCGCCTGTCATTCCCAAGTCCGAAACTTCCTCATCTGCGAGGATTCCTGCGTATGACGAAAAGGGAAAGATATTGGCAATAGTTTGACAGAATAACTAAACAATATTTCCATCAAAATAATAATGAATAGTATAAGAATATCGTACCTCATTACGCTTCACGCTAGGAATTCCCCTAGATGAGTTCGTTCCGTGATTGAGAATGTCAGGCGCAAGGGAGTTGGATCGGTTGGTCTGTATCCGTTTATCCAAGCACTAGAATCCGTTACAGAAAAAAGAATTGCAATTCCGTGTGAGAATTTGGTTACAGACCAAATTCGAAAGGACTGCTGAATCGAGAAATTATCCAAATTTCTCGGTGAATCAGTCCGGTCACGAAATTGCAATTCTTTTTTCTGTTATGGATTCTCAGCGAAGGATACCGGATACAGACCAACCGATCCAACTCCCTTGCGTCGTGCACTCCTCAATCACAAAACTTACCCATCAAAATTCCTACTGAACACTCTCGCTGGAATCGGTTGTGCCATCATCGATGACTAATCCTGTGTCACCGGAGGTGTCTGTATCGGTTCCGTCTGCGGTGGAATCGTCGATTGCAGCATCATCTGTGGAATCACTTCCATCGAGATCGGAATCGTCTGTGATATCTGTATCATCGGTGTTGTCTTCTTCTTCGTCGGTGTCAGCGTCTTCGTCTACTTCTTCTGTATCTTCGTTGGTATCTTCATCCTCTCCGCCGAAGAGATCTTTGAAGAATCCAACTATTTTATCCCAGAAGCTTTCTTTTTCTTCGCCGACAACTGCATCCAGTGTACTGTCAATGATGGCATCTGCTCCGAGGACATCGTCCTGAGTATCGTTGATGATTCCGCCGTCGTTAGAATCGCCGGTAAAGAATCCTTTGACAGAACTCCAGAGGTTGGAGAAGAATCCGCCGCTTTCTCCGTTCAAGTTGTCCAGTGTCTTCTTCAATGCTTTTGTGTCATAATCGTATTGAGAGATTGTCTGCATCAGGGATACGATCTGAGCCATCTGTCCTTCGGAAAGGGTGATGTTATATTTATCTGCGGCATTGTTGACTGCATCCTGAATCTCGCCTTCATCTGTTAAGTTGTTATCGATGACGTCTTCTTTTACTTCGTTCATCAGGTCGCTTGCCTGTTCCTGACCGATGGTATCGGCAAGTTCTCCGGTAGTTATCAGTTCCTGAGTGGCAGCTTCCTTCTGTCCTTCGTCCAGGGCTTCACCGCTTGCCTGTTCATAAGCCATCATGATTCCGGTCAATGCCCCGGTACCGGATACTTCGATTGGAGAGGCAGCAACAACATTGCAGTTCTCAACACCGGAAGTTAATAATGTACTTGCAATCATAGAACTGGTTACATAAGTCAGGTTTGCAACTTTTACCTGTACACCGCCACTGCTGGTTGGTTCCACATAGGAACAGCTATATGTACGAGTTCCAATCTGTTCCTCAGAAGCGATTCCTTCCATGTATTTTCTTTCATCCGCATTGGTTACTTCGATGGTATCCACTTCATCAGCAGAAGTTCCGAAATATTCGTACATGGAGGTTTTCTGTTCCTCTGTAAGATTGGCGCCAAGAGTTACAACCTTTGAGCTGTCAGCCTGAGCTACCAGAGGCAGGCTGGAGCAGGTAAGTACTGCAGCCATGATTAATGGTAATGTTCGTTTTATCTTTTTCATAATGTCTGGTGTAAACACCATACCTCCTTTTTGTTCTTTTGCGGCGACAGCCGACGCAAGCAAAATGGCTATAGCTTCGTCGACTGCCACACGGAGACTTCATGATTCTACCCTAATATACCATATTCCGCTATTTTTGCAAATAAAATATGCATTAACTATTTCTGAAGATTTTCTGTAGACGTTGATCAAATAGCTCTTCGTCTATGACACCTTGCATACTTCCAAGCAATTCGCCGTTCTGAAAGAATACGAATGTCGGAACGATATTTGCTTCGTAGTTGGCGGCAAGTACGGCCGATTCGTCAACTTCTACTTCGCAGAATTTAATCTGGCCTCCATATTTTTTTTCGATTTCCTCTACAACCGGCTTCATCATAGCGCATTTGCCGCACCATATTGCATAGAACATGACCACAACCGGAAGAGGGTCGTGTTTCGCCTCAGCCGCAAAATTTTTGGCTGTTAAGTGTAACATATTATTCAACCTTTCTTTTTCTCATCTTCTAGCATCTGGGATTCAATATGCGACATACTTCATCCATAGAGTGCCTTAGACAGATTAATTTGTTGTGTAATCCTTTTTGTCGGTAAGTAAATTCACAGATCTTTTGTTTGATTCCTTTTTTTCGTCTGCGTCCCATATGCTTACATCCAGATATAAATTCTTCTATATTAATATATGCAGATGTACAAGACTTTGGCACAGAGAGATATTATAAAGATTTCCTGTGAGCAATTAATTTGCAGATGGGGTTACCCATAGAAGAGAACTTTTCTTCATATTCTGTCATAATATTGCCCTGGTTCATATCTGGTGTGTTATGTAAGTCGTAGGTACAGGCGGCAAGTTCAAATGTGGAAGATTCTTTTAGCTGTTCTACGGAAAAATCAAAGAGAGGCCTGTTATCTGTCTTGAATTCAACAGTCCCGTCCTGAGTGAGTATCCGGTCATATTGTGCAAAGAATTCAGCGGAAGTCAGGCGTCTGCGGGCATGACGAGCCTTCGGCCATGGATCTGAGAAATTCAGATATATACGGGAGACTTCATCAGGAGCAAATACCTCTGCGATATCAGCAGCATCCATACAGATGAAGCGAATGTTAGATGGAGAATTCTCCATTTCCTGGAATTTTTCTACTGCACGAAGAAGGACACTGGAATATCTCTCGATGCCAATGTAATTGATATCTGGATTACACTGAGCAAGGGAGAGAAGAAACTTTCCTTTTCCCATTCCAATTTCTATATGTATGGGGTTGGTATTATCAAATACATTTTGCCAATTTCCTTTAAAATCAGTTTCATTTTTAACAACTTCTTTACAGTCGTTCAATACACCTTCTGCGCGTGGTATATTTCTAAGACGCATACGCGATTCCTCCCTATTTTCAAGCGTTTTAGCATATCTTTTAGTTTATCTCTTGAGCAAAGAAAAGTCAATTCTACACGAATGTGTTAAATAAGTAACAAGGCTGTAATTTTTTGGTAATATTGACTATGGAAATTTGAAAAAATAAGAGTATTATTATAACATGAGTGTAATTATAGGAAAATGGAGGCGCCTATGGAATCTGTTGTTGAAAAATTAGCGGATATAGAGATGACTGCGGAAGCAATTGTGGAGCATGCCGAGGCTCAGAAAAAAGAGATTGAGAAAGAGATTCAGAGGAAGCGAGACCAGTTTGATGAGAATTTGGAAAGTGAGACGCAGGTACAACTGGATCAGATTAAAGCAGAAGCCGACAGGGAGATGGAACGGATTCTGGCGGATCAGAGAGAGAAGAATCAGTCGACGATTGATAATCTGAGAAAAGAATTTGAGAAAAATCACAGCGCATATGCCCAGGAGATTTTGAAGCATATAATAGAGGTGTAAAACATGGGAAATGTTATGTCATACAGCGGAATTGTTACAAAGGTCCGTGCGATGCAGGCAAAGCTCCTTACAGAAAAAGATTTTGAGAATATTGCGAATCTGAAAAGCGTACCGGAAGCTATAGATTATCTGAAAGAAAAGCCGGCTTATGCAGATTATGTTAATCGGATGGATGTCTCGTTGTATCACCGCGGCAATGTGGAAAAAGTGCTGTATCAGTCGTTGTTTGATGATTACACAAGAATTTTCCGGTTTGCGGGAATGGAACAGAAGAAGTTCCTGAAGATATACTGGAAGAGGTATGAGATTGATCTGATTAATTATTGTCTGCGTATCATATTTAATCATTACGATAAACCGTTTGATCTAGAATATAAGAAAGAATTCTTCGATAAGTATTCCCAGATATCCATTGATAAGTTGATCACATCAAGAAATATTGTAGAATTGGTAGATAACCTGCGGGGAACGGAGTATTATGCTCCTCTCCAGAAGCTAAGAGATGCAGAGGATGCGAATCTCTTTGATTATGATCTGGCATTGGATCTGTATTATTTTTCCAGTATGTGGAAAAAGAATAAGCGGCTTCTGAAAGGGAAGGAACTGGAACTTTATACCAGGGACTGTGGAACGAAGATAGATCTTTTGAATATCCAGTGGATCTATCGTGCTAAGAAGTATTATCATATGCTTCCACCAGATATCTATTCCCTTACTATTCCGATTCATTATCGAATCAGTGTTGAGGAATTTAAAATGCTGGTCGAGGCACCTACACTGGAAGAATTCGAACGGCAGCTTGGGACGACTTATTATGCAAAGAAACTTGTTGGTTTTGAGGGAAAGAAACTGGAGCATATCTATAAAGAATGTCTGAAGCGATTATATCTGAGTGACCGGAGAAAGAATCCATATTCTATAGCAACGGTCAATACGTATTTATTTTTAAAAGAAGAAGAAATATATAAACTAACTACAGCCCTTGAATGTATCCGTTACGGCTTATCTTCAAGAGAAACGTTAGGATACCTAGGAGGTGTGATTGAATGATTGTAAAAATGAAGTTTTTGAGCATTAGCGGACCAAGAACAGATATTGACCGTGTATGTGATGTATATCTGTCAAAATATGAGATGCAGCTTGAGAACGCCCTTACTGAATTAAAGACGACAGACAATCTCATGCCTTTTGTAGAGGTGAATCCGTATAAGGAACCATTAGCAAAGGCAGAACAGTTTGCGGCTTTGATACCGGATGGAAATGTTCATGTGGACGCTTCCATGACGGAAGACGAGATGATTACATTGATTCGGAATATTAATCATAATTATCTGGAACTGGTAGAAAAGAAAGAACTTTTAAAGAAGAAAGCAGATGGCATAAAGGATAACCTGAATGTACTGGAGCCGTTCAGACCACTGGAGCTGGATCTCTACAAAGTCATGAGATATAAGTATATGAAGGTTCGTTTCGGAAGAATTGAAGTCGATTATTATAAGAGACTGGAGAGATATCTGTTTAGTGATCTGAATGCAATATTCCTGGAAGGTGTCCGGAATGAGAATTATGTCTATGGCTGCTATTTTGTCTCGAATGCAGAGGCAAGTAAAGTGGACTCGGTATTCAATTCTCTTCATTTTGAAAGAATCTCGCTATCCAGGGATTATGTTGGGACACCGGAACTGGCATGCCAGGATATCCAGAAAGAAATTAATGATGCTGCAGAACAGATGAAGGAAATTGATACTAAAATCGAAGAACTCATGACAAAGCATGCGTCACAGCTTCTTGGTGCAAGAAGAAGGCTGGAAGAGTTATCGAATAACTTCGATGTACGAAAGATGGCGGCAAGGACAGATGTAGGAGATAATAAAGAAGATTATTATATCCTCTGCGGCTGGATGGGAGAAAAAGATGTTGAGGCATTTGTAAAAGAAGCAGAACACGATGACAAAGTGTTCATCGTGGTAGAAGAGGATAAGGAAAAGTTCTTTGGAGATCCTCCGACGAAGTTAAAGAATCCTCGATTCTTTAAGCCTTTTGAGATGTTTATCCGTATGTATGGGCTTCCGGCTCATGACGAGATGGATCCGACGATGTTCGTGGCACTGACGTATACATTTATTTTTGGTGCCATGTTTGGAGATATGGGGCAGGGACTGTGCCTGTTTGTTATCGGCGGTCTGCTCTATCTGATTAAGAAGATCGATCTGGCGGGAATCATATCCATCGCCGGTCTTTTCTCGACATTTTTTGGATATATGTTCGGCAGTATATTTGGATTTGAGAATATTATTGAAGCACATTGGTTAAGGCCGGTGGAAGCAATGACGAATCTTCCGTTTATCGGTCAGCTGAATACCGTATTTGTTGTGGCAATTGCATTTGGTATGGCGCTGAATCTGCTGGTGATGATCTTCAATGTGGTTAACGCTATAAAGTCACATGATCTGGAAAACGGGCTGTTTTCGAATAACGGAGTGGCAGGACTTGTGTTCTATGGCTTTCTCGTTCTTACGATCGTCTTGTATATGACAGGACATAAAGTTCCGGGAAATATTATGATGGTTATCTTCCTGGGAGTTCCGATTTTGATGTTCGTGTTCAAAGAACCTCTTGCCAATCTGGTTCAGAAGCGACATAAGAAGATGGAAGAAGGAAAAGTCATGTTCTTTGTGCAGGCATTTTTTGAATTGTTCGAAACAATGCTGAGTTACTTTTCCAACACCATATCTTATGTGCGAATCGGCGCATTTGCAGTCAGTCATGCGGCAATGATGGAAGTTGTACTTATGCTGTCCGGTGCATCTGAGGGAAGTACGAACTGGATCGTATTTGTGCTGGGCAATATTCTGGTATGTGGACTGGAGGGACTGGTCGTTGGAATCCAGGTACTTCGTCTGGAATACTACGAGATGTTCAGCCGGTTCTATAAAGGAAACGGACGGGAATTCAAACCGTTTAATAATCATAGTAAAGAACATTAATAATCCAAACATAAGGAGGATATCAATCATGACATTAACAGTAAAATTATTACTCATTGCAACTTTGATACTTAGTATTATTATTCCATTTGGCTATTATCTGCTCGGAGAAAAATCCAGAAAAAGATATAAACGAGCAATTGGAACCAATGTATTCTTTTATTTTGGAGCATTTGTAATTGCAGCAATCATGATGTTTGGCGGGGATCCGGTACAGGCTGCTGACACTGCAGAAAATGTTGCTTCAAATGCTACAGGATTCGGTTACCTTGCCGCTGCACTTTCAACCGGTTTGTCTTGTGTAGGTGGTGGTATTGCCGTTGCCAGTGCTGCCAGTGCTGCTCTTGGAGCAATCAGTGAAGACTCCAGCGCACTTGGTAAGTCTCTGATCTTCGTAGGTCTTGCAGAAGGTGTATGTCTGTATGGACTGATCATCTCCTTCATGATCTTAGGTAAATTGTAAGATGAAGATGTATCTGATCAGTGATAATATCGATACGCTGACAGGAATGCGGCTGGCTGGTGTCGATGGTGTAGTGGTTCATGAAAGAGAGGAGCTTCGGGAGGCCATTGAGACTGCGATGAATGATAAGACAGTGGGAATCATACTGCTGACGGAAAAGTTCGGCAGAGAATTCCCGGATCTGATCGATGAGATCAAGCTGGGACGAGAGATGCCGCTTTTGATAGAGATTCCTGACAGACACGGAACCGGACGTAAGAAAGATTTTATCACATCTTATGTAAATGAGGCGATTGGCCTGAAATTATAGATGGAATGAAATTCCAATTGAAAAGAAGGTGACACACTTGACAATAGAAGAGAAGATATCACATTTGCAGGCCGCAGCGATGGAAGAAGCCAGAACAGAGGGCAATGCTATTATGAAAAAGCATGAAGATGCGCTGATGGGCGTATTTGAGCAGCACCGCATAGAAGCAACCCGACAGTCGGAGATGAGAGTGAAGGCGGAAAGAGTCCATGCAAAGCAGCAGCTGAATATGGCGATGTCCAAGGCGCAGCTGGAATTAAAAAGAGAACTGGGAAAGACACAAAAAGAGTTGAAAAAGGAGCTGTTCCGGGAGGTTGAGGAACTGATACGGGACTTCATGAAGACGGAAGAATATAAGCGTCTTCTGATTGAGTATATTAATAAGTCGGCCCGATTTGCAGACGGGGCAGCTATAACGATCTACATTAATCCGACGGATGAAGATAAGAAAGATTATCTGGAGGAACATACCGGCATGGCACTTACCGTGAGTAAAGAGGACTTTATCGGAGGTGTGCGGGCCGTGATCAGAGAACGGAATATTCTGATTGATCACGCGTTCAAGGGCGCAATTGAAAAAGAATATCGTGAGTTTGTATTCAGAGGAGGTGCGGGAGTTGAATAGTGTATCAACTGGAAAAATCTACGGAATCAATGGTCCCGTTATCTACTTGAAAGGTATGACTGATTTTAAGATGTCAGAGATGGTATATGTAGGGGAACAGAGGCTGGTGGGCGAAGTGATTTCCCTGGATAAGGATCTGACAACGATACAGGTATATGAGGAAACATCAGGATTAAAACCGGGCGAGATCGTGGAGTCATCTGGATCAGCAGTATCCGTTACTCTGGCACCGGGAATTCTGAATAATATATTTGATGGAATTGAACGTCCGTTGGATCGAATCGCGGATACTGCCGGGTCATTTATCACCCGAGGAATCAGTGTGGATTCGCTGGACAGAGAAAAGTTGTGGGATACGCATATGACGGTGTGTGTTGGAGATGTGGTTCATGGCGGAAGCATTATTGCGGAGGTTCCGGAGACACGTGCAATTGTTCATAAGTGTATGGTGCCGCCAGATGTAGAAGGAACGGTTGTCTCCGTTGTTCCGGATGGGCAGTATACGATAGAGGATGTGCTGGTTACGCTGGAACTTTTGGATGGCAGCAGGAGAGATCTTACGATGACACAGCGCTGGCCGATCCGTGTTCCGAGACCGTCGGCTCATCGATTCCCGGCAAATATTCCACTGATTACAGGACAGCGTATCGTGGATACCATGTTCCCGATTGCAAAGGGAGGAACTGCAGCGATTCCGGGAGGCTTCGGAACAGGAAAGACGATGATGCAGCATCAGATTGCGAAGTGGGCGGATGCAGACATTATTATCTATATCGGATGTGGAGAGCGTGGGAATGAGATGACGCAGGTATTGGAAGAATTCTCTCAGCTGGAGGATCCGAGAACCGGTAACCCATTGATGGATCGTACCACTTTGATCGCCAATACTTCGAATATGCCTGTGGCAGCCCGTGAGGCTTCTATCTATACAGGCCTTACACTGGCAGAGTATTATCGGGATATGGGATATGATGTGGCTATTATGGCTGATTCTACTTCACGTTGGGCAGAGGCTCTGCGTGAGTTGTCCGGACGTCTGGAAGAGATGCCTGCTGAGGAAGGCTTTCCTGCATATCTGGCTTCTCGGCTGTCAGCATTTTATGAAAGAGCTGGTATGATGCAGACTTTGAATGGCGAGGTGGGGTCCGTATCCATTATCGGAGCAGTATCTCCTCAGGGAGGAGATTTTTCAGAACCAGTTACGCAGAATACTAAGCGATTTGTGAGATGCTTCTGGGGACTGGATAAATCTCTGGCGTATGCAAGACATTTCCCGGCAATTCACTGGCTGAACAGTTATAGTGAATATTTGAATGATCTCAGTGGATGGTACGCAGACCATGTGTCGCCGAAGTTTACAGATTATCGAAACAGAATGATGACCATTCTGAGCCAGGAGAGTAACCTGATGGAGATTGTAAAATTGATCGGCGGAGATGTACTTCCGGATGATCAGAAACTGATCCTGGAGATCGCCAGAGTAATCCGTCTGGGCTTCCTGCAGCAGAATGCTTTCCACAAAGATGATACCTGCGTATCGCCGGAAAAGCAGTTTAAGATGATGGATGTTATCTTATATCTGTATAAAACATCCCGGGCTCTTGTTGCAATGGGAATGCCGATGTCTGTGTTAAAGGCGGAAGGAATCTTCGAGAAAGTAATTGCAATGAAATATGATGTTCCAAACGATGATCTGCAGCTGCTAGATCTATATAAAGTGGAGATTGACCATTTTTATCAGAGAGTAATCGAAAAGAATGCATAAAGGAGGAACCGTAAATGGCAATAGAATATCTTGGACTGAGTAATATCAACGGACCTCTTGTTGTACTGGAAGGAGTGCAGAATGCTTTCTTTGACGAGATTGTTGAATTTGTCGTAGAAGGCAACATCAAGAAGATGGGCCGTATTGTTGAACTGAATGAAGACAAGGCGATTATACAGGTGTTTGAAGGAACGGAGAATATGTCCCTTCAGAATACGCATACAAAATTGACCGGGCGTCCGATGGAAGTGGCTGTGTCACCGGATATGCTGGGGCGTACATTTAACGGAATCGGAGAACCAATCGATGGACTGGGCTCGATTACGGCAGTGGAGCGAAGAGATGTCAACGGACTTCCGCTGAACCCGGTGCGCAGAGAATATCCGCGAAACTATATCCGGACCGGAATCTCTGCAATTGATGGACTGACAACACTGATTCGTGGACAGAAGCTTCCAATCTTCTCGGGAAATGGACTGCCGCATGATCAGCTGGCAGCACAGATTGTTAAGCAGGCATCTCTGGGAGATGGCGCAGAAGGAGAATTTGCGATTGTATTTGGAGCAATGGGTGTAAAGCATGATGTGGCGGAATTCTTCCGGAAAACATTTGAAGAAAGCGGAGTATCTGACCATGTATGTATGTTCCTGAACCTGGCAAATGACCCGGTGGTGGAACGTCTGATCACACCGAAAGTTGCGCTGACAGTGGCAGAATATCTGGCATTTGAATGCAATATGCATATCCTTGTTATCCTGACGGATATGACCTCGTTTGCAGAAGCGTTACGAGAAGTCTCATCCTCCAAAGGAGAGATCCCTTCTCGAAAGGGATACCCGGGTTATCTGTACAGTGAGCTGGCAACCATCTATGAGCGTGCCGGAATTGTAGAGGGTTCAAATGGATCTGTAACGCAGCTTCCGATCCTTACGATGCCAAATGATGATATTACACATCCGATCCCGGATCTGACCGGATATATTACAGAGGGCCAGGTTGTATTAGACCGAAGCCTTCATGGGCAGGCGATCTATCCGCCGATCAGTGTACTTCCGTCCCTGTCACGTCTGATGAAGGATGGAATTGGAGCTGGATATACCCGTGAAGATCATCAGGATCTGGCAAACCAGTTGTTTTCTGCATATGCAAAAGTGGGAGAGGCAAGAAATCTGGCTTCTGTTATCGGCGAAGATGAATTGTCTCCGATTGATAAAAAATATCTGAAGTTTGGTGTAGAGTTTGAAAAACGTTACATCGGCCAGGGCCCGACGGAGAATCGGACGATTCAGGAAACGCTGGATCTGGGCTGGGAACTTCTGCGGTTATTGCCAAAAGAAGAGCTCGACCGAATTGATACAAAACTGATCGATAAATACTATACACCGGCAACAGACTAGTTGCGATATTTGGAAATAGCAGATAGTCTGTAGACTGTAATAAGATTAGCAGTAGAAAAGAGGTTTGTATATGGATCCGAGAGAATTTCCTACAAAAGGAAACTTAATGCTTGCTAAGAATTCGCTGGCACTTGCGCGTCAGGGATATGAGCTGATGGATAAGAAACGTAATATCCTCTTAAAGGAATTGATGGGGTTGATTGATGAGGCGAAAGATATCCAGGAAGAGATTGATTCGACCTTTACGAAAGCATATGCCTGTCTGCAGCGTGCCAATATTGAGCTGGGAATCAGTAAAGTACAGGAGTTGGCCTTTACTGTTCCGATAGAGGATTCTATCCGTATTCAGACGCGAAGTATTATGGGAACAGAAATTCCGCATATAAAATATGATGAGAAACAGAATAAACTGACTTATGCATTTGGTGCCACGCATGAGTCTATTGATATTGCCAGAGAGGCATTCCGTGAGGTGAAAGCATTGACGATCAAGCTGGCTGAAGTTGAAAATTCAGCTTATCGCCTGGCTACGAATATCAAGAAGACACAGAAACGCGCCAATGCACTGAAAAATATTACAATCCCGATGTATACCAATCTGGTTTATAACATCAGTAATGCCCTGGAAGAAAAAGAAAGAGAAGAATTTACCAGATTGAAGGTAATTAAAAGGATGCAAGGGAAGTAGGAATTTAGATGAGTTAGTTGGTGATTGGGTGTGTACGGCGAGAGGACGGATGGGATGGTTTCCATTGCGGAGTCCTTCGCTAAGAATCCATAACAGGAAAAAAAGCAGATATTTTGTGACCAGGCTGATTCGCCCCGAAATCTTGATGATTTCGAGGCTCAGCAGCCTTCTCAGATCTGGCTTGAAGCCAAATCTTCGCACAAAATATCTGCTTCTTTTCCAGTAACGGATTCTATCGCTTGGCCAACGAATGGAAACTATCCCATCCATCTTCTCGCCTGACATCCCCCAAGTCCGCAACTTCCTCATCCGGGAGGATTCCTGCGCGTCATGCAGAGGGAAAGATATCAGTAAAGATATTGTCAAAAAACTGGCGGAATAACTAACTGATTCTTCCATTGAAATAATGATGAATAGTATAAAAACATCGCTCCCCATTGCGCTTCGCGCCAGAAATTCCGCCAGATGAGTCCGTTCGGTAATTGGAAATGTCAGGCGCAAGGGAGTTGGATAGGCTGGTCTGTATCCGTCTATCCAAGTGTTAGAATCCGTTACAGAAAAAAGAGTTGCAATTCCGTGTGAGAATTTGGCATTCAGCCAAATTCAAAAGGACTGCTGAATCGAGAAATTATCCAAATTTCTCGGTGAATCAGTCCGGTCACGAAATTGCAACTCTTTTTTCTGTTATGGATTCTCAGCGAAGGATATCGGATACAGACCAGCCTATCCAACTCCCTTGCGCCGTACACCTCCCAATCACCAACTAACTCATCTAAATTCCCATCTATAACTTCTTGGATTTCTCAGCGGCTTTGTTGATGCAGTCGATAACGGCACCTCTCATGCCGCCTTTTTCCAGTGCCTCACATCCTTCGATGGTTGTTCCGCCTGGGGAGGTTACCATGTCTTTGATTTCACCTGGATGTAATTCTTTTTCAAGAATCATTTTGGCTGTACCGAGAGCAGTCTGTGCTGCAAGGCGATAAGCTGTTTTTCTAGGAAGCCCCTGTTTTACTCCACCATCAGCCATGGCTTCAATGAACATAGCAACGAAAGCAGGACCACCGCCGTTTAATGCACAGGCAGCATCAATCAAGTGTTCCGGTACCATTTCAATAATTCCGATTGTGCTGTAAATGGATTTTGCAATCTCTAATTCTTCTTCTGTAAAGTCATTGTCAGAGCAGATTGCGAATGCTCCTTCGAATACCATAGCAGGAGTATTTGGCAACAGGCGAAGAATCCTTGGAGTACCGTCAATCATATTTCTCAGGCGTTCTACGGTTACTCCGGCAACGATGGACATCATTGCTTTTTCATCTAACGCTTTTTTACATTGAGATAACGCTTCGGCAGCATTCTGTGGTTTTACGGCCAAGAGGATAATATCGCTGCTTAAGCAGACATCTTCATCATCTTTAGCAAGGTTCACACCCCAGCCCTTGGCTTTTTCCATCATAGCAGGATTAATGTCATATACATAGACATTCTCCTTAGGGAGAACGCCGCTTTCCAATGCGCCGTAGAGAATAGCGCCACCCATGTTACCACATCCAATAACTCCAATTTTCTTTGTAATCATATTATGTACCTCCTTTATTGGGGACGTAGTAAAATGCAATTTTACTACGTCCCCATTTAACATTTGTGGTGTCACTTTTTTATAAATGGGGTGTACCCAAATGATACTTCCATACTTTTTGTAAATTTTCTGGTTTCTCAAGTAATAATTTTGTTCCTTCTGCCATGCATCTTGCAGCGTACAGCATTCCTTTGTGGCCGATGCTCATTCCGGCTTGTTTGGCGGCTGCCCAGTGGTGCAGTGGTGTGCCTTTGCACATGGTTGCTGCGCTGATTGTGATGAGGGGAACGGTATGGCTTACTTCGGAAGCGTCTGTTCCAATGGATATGGGGACTGGTTCGTCTTCCAGTGGTTCTAATCCGGTGAAGTAGATACCGTTATTTTGAAGGCCTGCCTCGCGGGTAATATCTGCGGCAAAGGCGAGTTCTTCTTCTGTATATTCAGGGGTCGGAATCTGAGTCATGGCTTTGTAGTAGATCTCGGTCAATGGACGGTTGACTTTCATCTCTTTGCAACTTCCGACCAGTTCAATGTCGACGGATGTTCCAGTCATCATGGCAGCGCCTCTGGCGCAATTGTCGACTCGGATGCTTGCATCTTCGGTACGGGCACGTTTGGCGGATCGGATGAAATAATTGGTCTTGGCAAAGTCGGGAACGACATTTGCCGGCAAGCCGTTATCGATGTATGCATAGTGCATACGGACGTCACCGGGGACGTGTTCTCTTAGATAATTGACGCCAATATTCATAAGTTCCGCTGCATCCAGTGCGCTTCTACCAGCTTCCGGTGCCTTGGAAGCGTGGGCGCTGATGCCGTGGAATGTGTAGTTTTTGATATCCTGAGATTGCCAGATATCGTTGCTTATACGGTTTCGGTCGAATGGATGCCACATGACGGCTACATCCAAGTCATCGAATACCCCTTTCTCATTCATTTTTATCTTGCCAGACATGATCTCTTCTGCCGGACAACCATACACGCGGATCGTTCCAGGTGTATGATTTTTTTTCATATCTGCTTTTAATGCGCAGGCTGCAGCACAGACTCCGGTGCCGAGAAGATTGTGCCCACAGGCATGTCCCAGTTCTGCAAGCGCATCGTATTCTGCAAGGAATCCAATAATTGGTTTTTCTTGAACAGGAGTACTATGCCATACAGCGGTAAATGCGGTCTCAATGTCGGCTGTTTTATATGTGACTTCGAATCCATGACCTTCCAGGTATTCTGCCAGATATCTGGAGGAAAGAGTTTCCTGGTAGGCGAGTTCCGGATGTTGGAAGAGGTAGCTGGCGGTTTCGATTAGTTCTGGCTCATGTTGGTCAATCCAGGATGCGATAATGTTCGTCGCATCTGCTTCATGGTTCATGTCATACCTCCTTGTAGTTAATGTGTTTTTAATTACTCTGCCGGATAAACATTTTCCAGGACATCCAGATATTCCTGACCGAAGGTGTCGGCATAATCCTTCAATGCCAGATCAACAGCTTTTTGCCCGTCTTTACCAAGAGTATCGATTAATGTCTTGCTGATTGTGTGCTTGATATGAGCAGTGTGAAAATTAAAATCTTTCATGCAGGAAGTTCCAAGCTCTTTTTTCTTTTCTGCGAGCTGAGTGACCTCATCAGGTGTCAGGGGATATCCCCAGTCAAATTCACATCTTTCTCCGCCCCAGCTCATGGAAGTGGCAGTTGGAGTGCAGACAAAATCAGAACGGAATCCCTGGTAAACTGCATTGTCAACATTGACACAATAAAATTTGCCGTATTCGGTCAATCCGTGTTTTTTCCAGGCATCACACCAGGCGCATTTGGATATGTAGGTCTGAAGTGTCGGTTCTGTACGTAATTGTCCAAATTCCATCTGACCGTTGTAATCGGGTTTCCATTCACCATATGCCTGATTGGTCATAGTTGTCAGCGGGTCTCCATGGGCAATTGCGTTGGCAGCCATACGGGCACCTCGTTCGTTGCCATAGGTAGTCATTCCGGTAAGAATTGCTTCTTTCCCTTTTTCACCGCATAATTCGATTGCGTGTTTTGCAAAGAGTGCAAATAAAACTGCATGGTGCTCTATCTTACATTGAACAGGTTTATTTTCCATAATCCCACGCTCCTTTCTTGTAACGTAATAAAGTACCAACACAATTATACTACAGTTATCTGAAAAATGCATTGCGGATTTGTGGATTGTGAAATAAATTCGTTGACACCCTGATTAAGAGTCAGAGTGTAGGAAAAAACAGAGGAATATCTGGTGGAAAGCAGGTAAAAGCAAAGAAACTCATGGATACCAGAATCCAAAGAGAAAATACGATAGTCTGTGAAGGAAGCGTAAGTTCTCTTTGCTGTAGATAATGACAGATGGAGAAGGAGAGAAAAACACTAAAAATAAAGATAAGAAGATCAACGAAGAGAAAATGTTGTCCTATGACTCCTGTATACGTGTAAAATAATACAATAATAGAAAGTATTCCGCATAGAGCAGCGATAAAACGATAATAGAAGAAACGAATTGTATGGAAGTGAAATTTAAAATACTGGGAAACAGATACGAAAAGAAAAGGAAAGAACAAAAGCTTCAAATGTTCCCAGGTAGATTCATTTACCGGACAGAATATGGCGACCCCTGCCAGTTTTCCAGAAATATCATATAAAAAGTGATTCAGACAGCCCAGAACAATTACGATAAGTATATAAGGCTTGTCTTTTGCGTCAATATATTTTGATAAAAATTTCATAACAATACGCCTCCCTCCACTAGTATATGAAGGAAAATGCAAATATATGAAAAAAATATAAAAAAACACTTGCTTTTTTCAGAATGCTATTATATAATATCAATTGCGTTACGGAAGACGCAATAAAAATCAATAGTAGATGCGCGATTAGCTCAGTTGGTAGAGCACCTGACTCTTAATCAGGGTGTCCAGGGTTCGAACCCCTGATCGCGCACTTAGGAATCACTGTTTTTGGCGACATGAGAGCGTTGGGGGCGGTGATTTTTTTGCTGTATTTTTTTACAATAAAATGTTGCAATACGACACGACATAATGTTGCGATGTGAAACATTACATGTTATACTTTAGGAAAGTACAAAGGGAGTTGATTCGGACATGAAAACGAAATTTCATGAGTATTTGATGCATCTGCGCAGAGTAAGGGGATATACGCAGGCAGAGATGGCAGAAAAGTTGAATATTTCCCGTTCCACTTATACGAATTACGAATCAGGAAAGAGATCACCGGATCTGGAGACATTAGAGAGGATTCGAGATGTGCTGGATTGTTCGATGGATGAACTCTTTGGAAGAGCACCGGCAGCAAGGTATGGCGTGTTGTGCGAGAATATGATATCCTATCAGGCGCAGCATAAGAAGTCGCGGAAGAATATCAGGAAAAAGCTGGTAATTGGAGAACAGAATTTTCGTAGTTTACGTGAAAAAGGCGGATATTATGTGGATAAGACGAAGATGATAGAGGAATTCCTGGAATCCTGGTATCAGATCACGCTGGTCACGCGCCCCAGAAGATTCGGGAAGACATTAAATATGTCCATGTTGGCTGAATTCCTGGATTGTACAAAATATTCCGGCGATGTGTTTGCAGGGACCAGAGTTACCGAAAGCTATGTCATGGAAGAGATGAATGAACATCCGGTCATATTTCTGTCATTTCTGAATGTCAAGGGCAGTTCGGCGAACGAGATGTTGTATAAGTTATGTGATGTGATTCAAAAAGAATATCAGCGGTATTCATTTGTATGGAAGGAAGCGCGATTGCCCAAGGAGCAGAATGCGCAGGCACAGAGGATATATCGCTGTCTTTGCCAGAGGGAAATGAATGATGAGGGGAGAAATTATCTTGTTGCATCGATTTCTGTATTATGTTATTTGTTGGAATTATATTATGAGAAAAAGGTATACCTTCTTATAGATGAATATGATACACCATTTATTTCTGCAAATGATAGCGGATATTATGAGAATATACGTGGCGTACTGGCAGAACTTTTAAGCTCTTCGCTCAAAGGGAATCCGTCTCTTGAAAAAGCGATGTTGACTGGAGTGCAGCGTGTTGCCAAGGAGAATATATTTTCCGGACTCAATAATCTGGTTGTCTGTACGGTAAAGGATCCGGAATATGCAGAATGCTTTGGATTCTCAGAGAAGGAAGTCAAAGCACTTTTGCAATATTGTGAACTGGAATTTTCAAGTGATATTAAGGCAATGTATGATGGATATCTGTTCGGTACAGAGGAGGTATATAATCCGTGGTCGGTAACATGTTATGCATCCAGAAAGAAGCTAGAAGCCTATTGGCTGAATACCAGTGAGAACAGTATCATTAAAAATGCACTTGCGCAGCGGGGCGAATCTTTTTCCCGTGGCTATAATGAATTGATTGAAAAAGGAACAGCAACTGTCAGTGCAGAACTGTCAATGGCATATTATGAGAAGCAGGATGATGCTTCTCTTTGGGGACTGTTAATCAACGCAGGGATGGTAACGGTCCAGGAGGAATTAAGTGAAGGAATCTATAAGCTTCGGATTCCAAATTATGAAGTGTGGAAGGCTTTTCAGGAACTTACAGCATTTTATATGCAGGTAGAAGAAGGACATATTGACCTGATGCTCTTGAATCTGAGAACAGAGGCTATGGAGAGATTTGCAGAAGAATATCAGTGGATTCTAATGAATCTGCCCTCCTGTCATGATTTAAAAAGTGAGAACAGCTATCATATGATGATGCTAGGAATGTGTACTTTTCTGCATCCATATTATGATGTGCAAAGTAACCGGGAGAGTGGAATGGGAAGGGGAGATATTCTCCTTTATGCCAGAAAACCAGAACTGCCACATATGATACTGGAATTCAAATATACCAGAGACAAGTCACAGAGTCTGGAAGAATTGGCGCTGGATGCAATACGGCAGGCGAAGGAAAAGAAGTATGATGCACAGATGGAAGGGACAGTGTATTATGTTGGGCTGGCGCATTATGGCAAGAAAGCAGAAGTAAAGTGGGAAAAAAGAGAATAGCTTGTTATTCTTGAGCATAAATATTCACAAGTCCTTTATTGCCTTACATTCTCTTATTTGATAAAATGATACTTAATATTTGAAAAAGTAGGTGATGTTATGGACGGACAGATGGAATCTATCTTGCAAGGCGGACAGTTTAAGAAACTGTTGGATGAACAAAGTATAGAATTACGCCAGAAATATGACTTGAAAAAAGCAGAATTAGAGATTTTGTATTTCTTATCCCGTTGCGGCAGCCATAACACTCCCACGGATATCCATACACAATTAATGATGAACAGGGGCCATATCTCACAGGCGGTTGACAGTCTGTGCAGGCGGAAGTTTATTATGGCGATTCCAGACGAAAATGATCGTAGATATGTGCATTATGAAGTACTGGATTCTGCGAAAGAGATTGTTGCAGAGATGGCAAAAAGAAGAGAAGAGATGAACCGGCAGATTCTGCAGGGAATATCAGAAGAAGAACTTCGGGTATTTCTGGAAGTTTCCTTGAAGATAAAAAGTAATATAGAAAATATCATATAGTCTGATGAAAATGCAAGGTATAAAAATATGCTTTGCATTTTTATTTTTAAAAAAAGTATAAACTCTGTTGACAAAGAAAAAACAAGTGATATAATACTTTAAAAATAAATAGTTTAAAATTAAAATAATTACTTCGCGAGGAGTAATATATTTTTTAAACTAAACCTGGCACTCGGATAGAAAGAGTGCTGACAAAAATGAAAGGCAGGTTATTGTAATGAAATTAAGACCATTAGGAAACAGAGTTATTTTGCAGCAACAGGAAGCAGAAGAGAAGACACAATCTGGAATTATCCTGCCAGACAGTGCCAAAGAAAAACCACAGGATGCAGTTGTAATCGCGGTTGGACCTGGAAAGGGAGACGACGAAAAATGTAGCGGTATGCAGGTAAAAGAAGGGGATAAAGTTATATATTCTCAATATGCCGGAACAGAAGTTAAGATAGATGATGAAGAGTATATTATTGTAGATCAGAGCGATATTATGGCAATTGTAGAATAGATTTTGAAAAGTTCAGAGAAAGAAGGAATTCATTATGGCAAAGGATATTAGTTTTGATATTGATGCAAGAAAGAAAATGGAGACAGGTGTCAATAAGCTTGCAGACACTGTAAAAGTAACACTTGGACCAAAAGGAAGGAACGTAGTATTAGAGCAGTCTTATGGTGCGCCATTGATCACTAATGATGGTGTGACAATCGCAAAGGATATTGAACTGGAAGACCACTACGAGAACATGGGTGCGCAGCTGGTTAAAGAGGTTGCGACGAAGACGAATGATATCGCAGGTGACGGAACAACAACAGCAACCGTTCTGGCACAGGCACTTGTCAACCAGGGAATGAAGAACATTGCGGCCGGAGCGAATCCGATCATCCTGAGAAAAGGTATGAAAAAAGCTTCCGATGCTGTCTGTGAAGCGCTGGAGGAGATGAGCCAGCCGGTAACTGGAAAAGATCATATTGCAAAGGTTGCCGCCATCTCTGCCGGTAACGAAGAAGTTGGTGAGATGATCGCAGATGCGATGGAAAAGGTCGGAGAGAATGGAGTCATCACCATTGAGGAAGCCAAGACCATGAAGACAGAAATTGATGTGGTAGAAGGTATGCAGTTCGATAATGGATATCTTTCCGGTTATATGTGTGATGACAAAGAGAAGATGGTTGCCAATATGGAGAATCCATATATCCTCATGACGGATAAGAAGATCTCTAATATTCAGGACATTCTTCCGATTCTGGAAAATATCATGAGAGAGGGAAAAGAGCTTCTGATTCTTGCAGAAGATGTAGAAGGCGAAGCTCTTACTACATTGATCGTAAATAGATTAAGAGGAACCTTAAAGGTTGTTGCAGTAAAAGCTCCTGGATTCGGAGATAATCGGAAAGAAATGCTGCAGGATATTGCAACTCTGACGGGTGGACAGGTCGTTATGGACGATCTTGGAATGCAGCTGAAGGACACAACAATGGATATGCTTGGACGTGCCAGATCCGTGAAAGTTACCAAGGAGAATACAACCATCGTTGATGGCGCAGGTAACAAAGCCGGAGTGGAAGAACGAATTGACAGCCTGAGAAGACAGATGGCAGATACAACATCTGATTTTGACAAAGAGAAACTGATGGATCGTATTGCCAAACTAGGCGGCGGTGTTGCAGTGATCCGTGTCGGAGCAGCAACAGAGACCGAGATGAAGGAAGCCAAATATCGTATGGAAGATGCAATGAACGCTACCAAAGCTGCAGTGTCTGAAGGAATTATCAGTGGCGGCGGATCTGCGTATATCCATGCACAGAAGAAAGTCCATGAACTTGCAGCAACACTGACAGGCGATGAAAAGACAGGTGCAGAGATCGTAGCAACAGCATTGGAAGCACCGCTTTACGCGATTGTAGAAAATGCAGGACTGGAAGGCTCTGTCGTTGTAAATAAAGTAAAAGAAAGTGAAGATGGAATTGGATTCGATGCAATTCATGGAACGTATGTAGATATGCTCAAAGAAGGAATTATCGATCCTGTCAAGGTCACAAAACATGCACTTGCAAATGCCGTCAGCGTAGCAGCTACACTTCTGACTACAGAAGCTGCTGTGGCAGATGTCAAGGAAGCAGCACCGGCAGTATCTCCGCAGCCGGATATGTATTAGGATAAATATGAAGACCGATAAAAGATAGCTGATTCGGAGTGATAGATGTATGAAGAACTTATTAGAGAATAATGAAGTAGCAGAGCTTTCGAATGAACTGATATATCGACATTATCTGATGAACAGGGGTAAAATCCGAGAACTTTTTTGTGAAATGACCTTGGCCGAATACATTGCTCTGCATATGATTGCTTCAGAGAGTAAGAGTTCTATCATATATGAAGGAAGGACTTATTTAAAAGATCTGTCTGATAAGATGCAGATGACCATTCGGCAGACTTCCAAGATGATAACGGAATTAAAAGACCGGGGGCTGGTTCTGTGGTCCCATGATGGAAGTGGAAAAGAAGGGACCTATGTCACAATAACAGATACGGGAAGCAGTCTGCTTGCCAGACAAGAAGCCTGTCTGAAAGATTATTATGGAAAAGTAATCGAAGCGTTTGGAAAAGAGAATCTGATTAAATTACTACAGCTGATGAAACAACTGGATACCGTTATGACCAGTAAGATAGAAGAAATGGAGGTGTCGGAAGAAAATGACAGAGATGATGGAATTGATGAATGATTATACAAAACGAGAAGAAGATATCTGCCGTAAAAATGATAACATTGACCGGCGCCTGTATGATGAGTATGGTGTAAACAGAGGCCTGCGTGATGAGAATGGAAATGGTGTTCTGACAGGACTTACGAAGATATCAAAGATTGTATCAACACGTATAGAAGGCAATAAAAAGGTTCCCTGTGATGGAGAGCTGTGGTACAGAGGATATAAGGTGGAGAATCTGATTCACAGTCTGGGACCGGATCAGATGGGATTCGAAAAGATTGCTTATCTACTGCTGATGGGCGAACTGCCTTCAAAGGTAGAAGAGGCAACATTTCGTGATATCATCGGAAGATGCCGGACGCTGCCGACCAATTTTACCAGGGATGTCATTATGAAAGCACCATCTGAGGATATCATGAATTCTATGACAAGGAGCATTCTGACCCTGGCTTCTTATGATAAGAATGCGAAAGATATCAGTGTCAGCAATTCCCTTCGGCAATGTATCCAGTTGATTAGCGAATTCCCGCTGCTTGCTGTGTATGGTTATCATGCATACAACCATTATGAAAATAATCAGAGTATGTATATTCACAATCCTGATCCAGAGCTGTCTACCGCAGAAAATCTTCTTCGAATGTTACGTCCGGATATGAAGTATACGCCGACAGAAGCAAAAGTTCTGGATACTGCATTGATTCTCCATATGGAGCATGGAGGAGGAAACAATTCTACTTTTACAACGAGAGTCGTAACTTCTTCCGGATCGGATACCTACTCTACGATAGCAGCAGCAATGTCCTCCCTGAAAGGGCCAAAACATGGAGGAGCGAATATTAAGGTCATGGAAATGATGGAAAATATCCGGGAAAATGTAAAAGATTATGCGGATAAAGAGGAAGTAGCAGCCTATCTGAATAAGATTATTGATAAGCAGGCATTTGACCGGAAGGGTCTGGTCTATGGAATCGGCCATGCAGTCTACTCGCTGTCTGATCCGAGAGAAAGAGTGTTCAAGCAATATGTGAAGCAGCTTGCAAAAGAAAAAGGAAGAGAAGAAGATCTGACACTTTATGAAAATATAGAGGAGCTTGCTCCGGAGCTGATTGCTAAGAAACGCCATATATTCAAAGGAGTCAGCCCGAATGTAGACTTCTACAGTGGATTTGTGTACGATATGCTTGGAATTCCAAAGGAATTATACACAGCAATATTTGCAATCGCAAGGATTGTCGGCTGGAGTGCACATCGCATCGAAGAATTGATCTGCACAGATAAGATTATACGTCCGGCTTACATGAGCGTGATGGAGGAGAAATTGACAATTGAGTAAGAAAATGCTATGATGAACAATGTTCACATGGGAGGTGAGTATATTGAATACAGGTATCACATCAAAAGAAGCGATCCTTCAGGTGTGCAGAGGGATTGTGGCTTCCAGAGGGTTATCTGCAGTGAATATGCGATCCGTTGCTGATGAATGTCATATTGCACTTGGGACATTATATAATTATTATTCTAATAAAGATGAATTGCTGCTTGCGATTGTAGAAGATATATGGAAAGCGATTTTCCATATGGATCACAAGTGCCCGACGGACTTCACTTTCCCAGAATATGTAGCGTATATTTTTGAATGTATACAGAAAGGTGCTGAAGATTACCCGGATTTTTTCACAGCGCATTCTGTCAGTATCGCCAACTCTGAAAAAGGGAAGGCAAAAAGCACAATGAAGCATTATTTCGACCATATGAAAACAGGCATGCTGGAGGTATTGAAGGCAGATGACCGGGTATCAGGAGAGGCATTTTCTTCAGCATTTACAGAAATGGAGTTTATTGATTTTGTGCTAGACAATTTGTTGTTATTACTTATACAGGGAAAGACAAGCTGTGAAGTGCTGAAAGAGACGATACGAAGAACGATTTACTTATAATTATTGATTCATATAATAGAATTCCCGTCTTTTGACGGGCTTTCTTTTCAAATAAAATGAACAATGTTCACCTAAGGAGGAAGAGCTTATGCAGGCAATTTTTGAGACACTGTTTGATATCGTATATCTGGTGTCGGTTATTACACTTGGTGTTCTTATGATTCGTGGAAGCCAGGGACGCAGACAATATTTTCTATATGGGATGATGGCGGTCGTACTTGGATGCGGGGATGCATTCCATCTCGTACCAAGAGCGATTGCGCTCTGTACGACAGGATTAGAAAACTATACGGCAGCGCTTGGTGTCGGGAAACTGATTACATCCATTACAATGACATTATTCTATGTGCTGCTCTATTATGTATGGCGGCTTCGGTATCAGGTCAACGATAAAAAAGAACTTACAATGATTGTGTGGATTCTGGCACTCTTGCGTATTGTATTATGTCTGATGCCGCAGAATGCATGGATGAGCGCTGAGGCACCACTTTCTTGGGGAATTTACCGTAATATTCCGTTCACCATTCTTGGTGTGTTGATTGTGGTTCTGTTTTATCGCAGTGCAAAGGCAGAACAGGATAAGCCGTTTCGGTTTCTGTGGCTTGCGGTGGTCATAAGCTTTGCATGTTATATTCCGGTGGTTTTGTTTGCAGATACCGTGCCGCCGGTTGGAATGTTGATGATTCCCAAGACATGTGCTTATGTGTGGGTTGTTTTGATAGGATATAAAGCGATGGGACGGTGATGATTCTATGAGCAGACGTTCTTTCTTTCATGTAAAAAAGCGTACATTGCTTGCGGTTGCAGGCTGTGTCTGGATGATTGCCGGATTTAATGTGGCAAGGCTTGGCATACTTTCTTATCAGAAGATCCTGCCATTTTCAGTAATACATATCTTGTTATCCGTTCTTGTTTTTGCTGCGTTTGGAATGATGTTTTATAAAATGAGCATCAAGCATACCAAGCGGATCAAGGGCTATAAAGAAGAGTTCCGCCCGGTATGGCATTTCTTCGACCTTAAGGCGTACTGTATTATGGCGGTTATGATGGGCGGCGGAATCTGGCTTCGCAGCTCCGGGCTTGTACCGGATGTATTTATAGCGGTGTTCTACACAGGGCTGGGGTGTGCGCTGGCACTTGCCGGAGTGTTGTTCTGGCTGATGTTCTTTGGATATCGTGAACACAACATAGAGGTATAGTATAGGAATATAAAAGGATTCACAGTGGTTGAAAACCAAGGTGAATCCTTTTTTTGATATATAAATTCACATTTTCTTAATTATTATTTAATTCTTTAGACATATCAAAAAGTCTGAAAATATTGTATAATAACAAAATACTATAAAAATCAGGAGTAGATCTATGAGTAAACCGACTTTAGGAAATCCCCAGAATACCATTGAGATTTTGCAGAAATATAATTTTACATTTCAGAAAAAATTTGGCCAGAACTTTTTGATCGACACACATGTACTGGATAAGATTATCCGTGCAGCTGAGATTACCAAAGAAGATATGGTGCTGGAAATAGGACCGGGTATCGGAACGATGACGCAGTATCTGGCAGAGGCAGCGGGAAAGGTCGTTGCGGTAGAGATTGACAAGAATCTGATTCCAATCTTATCGGACACACTGAGTGCGTATGAGAATGTGACGATTATCAATGAAGATGTTCTGAAGCTGGATATCCAGAAGCTTGCCAATGAGGAGAATCAGGGAAGGCCGATCAAGGTAGTGGCGAATCTTCCTTATTATATTACAACTCCGATCATTATGGGATTATTCGAGAATCATGTACCGGTAGAGAGCATTACTGTCATGGTGCAAAAGGAAGTTGCAGACCGGATGCAGACCGGACCGGGGAATAAGGATTATGGAGCATTGTCGCTCGCTGTTCAGTATTATGCAGAGCCGTATATTGTGGCGAATGTTCCGCCAAACTGTTTTATGCCAAGACCCAAGGTGGGGTCAGCAGTCATCAGGCTTACCTGTCACGAACAGCCACCGGTGGAAGTGAAGGATGAACGCCTGATGTTTGATATTATAAGGGCATCTTTCAACCAGCGCAGAAAGACTCTGGTCAATGGCCTGAATAATTCAGACAAGTTATCATTTTCAAAAGAAGAGATCACAGAAGCAATAGAGTCTTTGGGGAAGGGTTCCAGCGTCAGAGGAGAAGCTCTTACGTTGGAAGAATTTGCAGAGCTGAGCAATTATTTGTGGAAATATTCGCATAATGATTAAGTATGCGCAATAAGATAATAGATTAGAAGAAAAAGAAAGGAGTGCTGCCTATGGCGAGAAAAGGAGAATTTGTATTATTTGAGGTTACACCGGAGATAGAACATTTCGCAGAATTGTGTAATAAAAATAACGCAATTGACAAGGAATTATATACAAAGTATGAGGTGAAGCGGGGCCTGCGTGACTTGAATGGAAAAGGCGTTCTGGCGGGTCTTACGAATATCTCTGATGTATGTGCGAAGAAGATCGTGAATGGCGAAGAGGTCCCTTGTGAAGGAAATCTGTATTACCGAGGATATAATATTAAAGATCTGGTAAGAGGATTTCTGGAAGATGGGCACTTTGGATTTGAAGAGGTTGCGTATCTTCTGCTGTTTGGAGAATTGCCAACAGCAAAGGAGCTGGAGATGTTCCATGAGACATTGGTAGAACGACGTACATTGCCTCCGACATTTGTAAGAGATGTGATCATGAAGGCACCGAGCAGAGATATGATGAATAGTCTGTCACGTTCTATCCTGAGCCTGTATTCCTATGATGCATTGGCAGATGATACATCGATTCCGAATGTGCTGCGTCAGTGTCTGAATCTGATCAGTCAGTTTCCGATGTTGATGGTATACGGTTATCACGCGTACAATTATCGCCTGGGCGAAGATCTGTTCATCTATGCCCCATCTCCAGAATTATCTACGGCGGAGAATATCCTGATGATGCTTCGAGAGGACAGAAAATATACACAGTTAGAAGCAAAGATATTAGATATGGCTTTGGTACTGCATATGGATCATGGTGGAGGTAATAACTCTACATTTACAACACATGTGGTAACTTCTTCTGGAACGGATACCTATTCTACGATTGTTGCGGCACTGGCTTCTTTGAAGGGGCCGAAGCATGGAGGTGCCAACATCAAAGTTACACAGATGTTTGAAGATATGAAAAACGTGGTAAAAGACTGGAAAGATGAGGATGAGGTTCGGCAGTATCTCTATGATCTTCTGGATAAAAAAGCCTTTGATCAGAAGGGGTTGATCTATGGAATGGGCCATGCAATCTACTCTGTATCTGATCCAAGAGCTGATATTTTCAAGGGATTTGTGAAGCAGCTTGCTGCAGAAAAGGGCTATGAAGATGAGTATGCATTGTACGAGACGGTAGAGCGTCTGGCACCGGAAGTAATTGCAGAAAAGAGAAAGATCTATAAGGGTGTCAATGCAAATGTAGATTTCTATAGTGGTCTTGTGTACAGCATGTTAGATCTTCCGCCGTCATTATACACACCAATCTTTGCGGCGGCGCGTATCGTAGGATGGAGTGCGCATAGACTGGAAGAGTTGAAGAATGTTGATAAGATTATCCGACCGGCGTATAAGCCGCTGGCTGAGCATAAAACATATCTGAGAATGGATGAACGATAGATGAAAAAGGAATTTTGTTATCCTTCCCGGGATGGAGTGACGCAGATTCATGCAGTAGAATGGATCCCGGAAGGAGAAGTTAAGGGAGTGCTTCAGATCTGCCATGGTATGGTGGAATACATCAACCGATATCATGATTTTGCAGAATATATGTGTGAGCGGGGGTATTATGTAACGGGGCATGATCACCTTGGACATGGAAAATCCATACGCAATGAAGAAGATTATGGGTATTTTGAAGAAAAGAAAGGGAATCAGTTTGTCATTGGTGATATTCAGAAGCTTCGGGAGATGACAACTGAAAAATATCCAGATGTTCCTTATTATATGTTAGGACACAGTATGGGATCATTTTTGCTGCGGCAATATCTGACCATGTATGGAAAAGGTCTGTCAGGTGCGATTATCATGGGAACTGGATATCAGGGAAGTGCGGTATTGAACATGGGGCAGCTGGTATGCCGTGTGATCGCAGCATTCAAGGGTTGGAGATACCGCAGCAGATTCGTCGATAAACTGAGCTTTGGCAGCTATAATAAAAGATTCGAACCTGGAGAGACTTCAAAAGATTGGATCACCTCGGATAAAGACCACAGACAGAAATATGTCAATGACCCATTATGTTCTTTTATGTTTACATTGGGCGGCTATTACCAGATGTTTGAAGGGATGAAAGTACTGACACGAAAAGAGAGCATGGAACGTATCCCGAAGGACTTACCGGTACTGTTCGTGGCAGGAGCAGATGATCCTGTGGGAGCATTTGGAAAAGGAGTCGAAAAAGTATATAAAAAGTATAAAACGGCCGGAATGCAACAGGTATCCATGCATCTCTATGAAGGAGACCGGCATGAGATCCTGAATGAGACCGACCGTGAACAAGTGTATGAAGACTTATATCAATGGATTGAGAGTCTATAGAGACTTTCGAATCTCTTTCAGCAGATGGACTCTATTAAATGGAAATGAAAAATAGTATCCATCTGCGAAGTCTTTGGTGTATTCTATGATTTCTCTGGCAATTGCAACACCGACTGCTTCGCCTTCTTCTTTGGTGCCATGTTCCGGATATCGTTGGATGATCTCATCAGTAACATCGACACCTGCGATTTCATTTTTCATAAATGACGCATTTTTCCTGCTGATCAGAGGCATAATTCCACAGAGAATCCGAGCCCCGGTGGATTCTTTAATGTAGCGGACACGATCAGCGTCATTCTTAGAGAAGACTGGCTGAGTCAGGAAGAATTCAGCACCGACTTCCATCTTACGTTTTACTCGCTTAATCTCCACTTCAAGATTGCGTCTTCCCTGGTTGATTGCGCCTCCGTAAACCATCGGTGCATCTGGGAAATATTCCTGGTTCATATCTCTTACAATCTTCATCAGACCCACAGAGTCAAAGTTGAATACTGATTTTACCGTCTGTCTTGCCAGAGATGGAATCGGATCACCGGTAATAATCAGCAGATTATGAATATCATTGATATGTGCGCCTAAGATCAGAGATCTCATGGCGATGGCATTCTTGTCGCGGCAGCAGATATGCGGCATGACGCACATACCTGTGGAACGTCGTATCTTTTCGGCCATCAGCACAGAGTCGATTCGTGTTCTGCCAGACGGAGAATCTGGAAAAGTCAATACATCTACATCTTCATTGCGCAGAAAATGTGCTGCTTCCAGAAGCTTCTCATCATTGGCAGAGACTGGAGGAGCAAGCTCTACGGCAATGAGCTTTTTGTCTTTGACAGTACCGTCTTCCTGACAGAAGAAGCCGGATTTCTTTTTGTATGCTTCGACTTCTGTGTGAGACAGGATAGAAGCAGATTTTACTGATTGTCGGATGTCCAGTGCAGACGAAATTGCCTTGATAAAAGATGGATTTGTTCCGCAGCAGCCTCCAAGAATGTCAATTCCGGCAGTAGAAAGTTCGGTCATCTTTTCTGTAAAATAATCTGTATTGTTGTTAAAGAAGATCTGGCGTCCACGGAGACGTTTGGGATATCCGGCGTTTGGCAGAGCTATCAGGTATTTGTCTGAATGGAGATCTACTTTTCCATATATCTGGTTCATATGTCCGGGACCAACACCACAATTCAGGCCGATTGCATCAATCTCTGGCACGGAAGCTGCCTCTTCCAACAATTTCTTTGCGCTCAGTCCGGAAGCACTGTAACCAAACTGGTCTACACAGAATTGCATCATGATAAAAAGTGGATATCCTTTTTTAATACGAGAGATTGCCGGAAGAATATGCTCCATGTCAGGAAATGTCTCAAAAGTCAGTATTTGAATTCCTTCTTCGGCAAATATCCTTGCTATCTGGTAATATTCTTCGGCCAGAAGATCCGTCTCGGTATTCGGAGAAGAAGTATCTGGAATCGGACCGATATCACCGGCAATAAAGATGTCTTTGCTTTTGACCGCATCTTTTGCAAGCTGTATTGCTGCACGAATATTCTGCTCCACCGAAGCCCAGTCAGAAGACAGCAACACCGTGTTGGATGCAAATGTATTTGTACGGATCAGCCGGGCACCAGCATCAATATAGGAGTGGTGGATACTGCTGACGCGATCTGGATGCTCTGTGTTTGCAGCCTCTGGAATCTCGTCTGTCTGATATTTTCCGGCATAATAGGTTCCAAAAGAACCGTCAGTAATTAATTTGTTTCTTTGTAAATATTCTTGAATCGTCATATGTATATTCCCTTTTTATGATTTAAATTTGTAATGTGGTATATTGGAAAAGTATAACACATTTTAATCGGTTTATAAAAGTTTTTATGTTATGATGTTATGGAAAACGAAGGTAATTCGCTGTATATCTTACATCCGGGACAGGAAAATTACGAAAAAGTATGTTTTTTGGCATAAAAAGTATACTTTTTTATAAAATGATTCCCTGTTTGAACAATAAAATGAAAGGAGAAAATAAAAATGTATTTACGTTTATATCAAATGGGGATAATTATGAAACTGTTAAAACTGGTAATTGTGGACGACGAACCGATTCTTTTACAGGGACTTTTGCATACCTATGACTGGGAGAGTATGGGATTTGAAGTAGTGGGTTCTGCTTCAAGTGGAGAACAGGCATTGGAGGTTATCCGTGAAGTGAAGCCGGACGTGGTGCTGACAGACATACGGATGAAGCAGATTACAGGCCTTATGGTTATAGAAGAGATACAAAAGGAAGGCCTGGAGTGTCTGTTCGTGGTACTAAGTGCATATCGGGATTTTGAATATGCCAAGCAGGCGTGTGATCTGGGAGCTTTTGCGTATCTATTAAAACCGATTGAGGATGATAAGCTTCAGGAAACCATGGAATCTGCTTATCAAAAATGCATGGAGAGGCAGAAAGCGGATGAAAAGTATGAAAGCTGGGAAAAACTGCTCGTGTCAGATTCTACCAGTTTTCTGCAGGTAGTTGTGCAAAAATATGTACAGAATCGTCTGGAATATGATAAAGTTAAGGAAGTGTTTGACGCAATCGGTAACATACTTCTAGAAAATGACCGGTTTATTACAGTATGTGCAGATATAGATATTGCATATAAGATTACGAATTCTCTGGATTATGAGGCATCCAGACTGAAATTATTGAATCTTCTGGAAGAGCCTGTCAAAGAGAGATATTTTTACTGGAAGATGGAAGATCAGGAAGGAAATTATATCTTCATTATTAAGACTCAGGACAATGCAGTGGTGAGAGAGCTGAAGCATCTTTTGGAAGATATTAAGCAAAAAGGGACAAGTCCGGTTATTGCCGCAATATCGAAGCCATACAAGGGCATTGAAGGAATCAAACGCAGCTATGAGGAGGCGCAGAAGCTGTTCGGAATTGCCGGGGCGGCAGGAGCAAGTGCCCTTGCAGTTTCAGAGGAGCTGGAAGATTATACGGACAAGGGTTCCTCAGACGATGCGGATATCTTGATTGTCAATGCAGTGAGAAAGAATAATGCGAAAGAGCTTAAGGATGCTTTTATTCATATGATATATCATCTTCCAAAGGATGAGGAGCTGCAGTGCAAGTATTTCCATAAGGTTATGCTGAAGGTAGAACTTATGGTCAAGGATTCCTATGGAATGACGGATGAATTGAAGGAGAAGTTCCAGAATTATTACTCTAACATGCAGAATCTGAACGCTGCAAGAGCAGTAGATGTATGTTATAAGATTATCGGAAATGTAATCGAAGAGCGTCAGAAATGTGCGGAAAAAGATGAAACAAAATATTTCAAAGAATATATTCAGGCAGCTGTTGCGTATATAGATGAACATCTGGATGATGAAGAATTGTCTATTGTGTCGGTTGCGACGCATGTTTATCTGAATCCTGTTTATTTTGGAAGAGTATTTAAGAATACATTTCATATGACTTTCAAGAAGTATATCCTTCAGCAGAGAATGGAGAAGGCAAAGCGACTTCTGGAAGAAGGGGATGTAAGTATCGGAAATATATGTGAACAGGTCGGAATTAATAATCCGTCTTACTTTTCACATCTTTTTAAGCAATATACCGGAAAGCTGCCCAGTGAATATAAAAAGGAATACGAAGTATGAGAAAAAGAATGCTGCAGTCAGGCATCCAGAGAAAATATTTAAAATATACAATTACACTTCTTGCACTTGCATTATGTCTTTCCAGTATTGGAGTATGGGCATATATGCAAAAAAGCGTCAGAAAGACAATCGTTGATAAATACCGGTTCATTGATGAGAAAATGGGAATTGCGTTAGATAATATGTATCGGAAAAGCGATGAGGTGACCGCAGAGTGTATTGTCTATGATGATGTACAGAAAAGTCTTCAGAAGAATGAGATGGAAGAGGTGAACCGCACTGCTCTCAGTAAGTATTTTGCATATATTGATCTGGATTATGTGTCGGAATATTGTTATGTAGATAATAAGTGCAATGTGTACAGCCGTTATTACTCAGATGTTTCTTACGCCGATTTTAAACAGAGTGGATTTGAGGGTAAGCTGGGCGGAGATTATTCGAAAACAGTATGGTTCTGGGCAGATGATAACTTGTTTGGTACCGGTGAACCGTCTCTTTTTATCGGCCGCTATGTAAGGAGTATGGAATATGCGCATGAACCGGGCATGTTGTTCCTTAAGATGGAAGAGAAATATCTGGACAAGGTTGTGTCCAATGGAGTATCAGAGGAAGCGTTTGCTTCGGGAATCATGGATGCAAATGGAAATCTATGCAGTCTGAATGCACCAGAAGAAATGTGGATCCCCATGGAAGATATTTCCCTGGAGGCCACTGACAGAGAGGGCGATGGCATGATCTTAGACGGCATGGAAGTGTCAGGCGGTGTGGTATCGGCGTATCGGCAGAAAGAAAGTGGGTTTATCGTATTTTCATTCGTGCCGGACAGTGTGTTGAACAGCGGAACAAGAAGTATGCTTTTTGTGTTGGCAGGAATCTATGTCATTGTCATTGCAATTGCGTTAGTCTTGAGTATTTATTTTTCGCAACGTTTTACCAGACCGATTCAGGATATCAGCGAAGCGATGAGTAGTTTTGACGGAAAAGATTTTGATCATACGATTGAACTGGAGACGCATACGGAATTAGATCAGATTGGGCGTTCTTATAATGAAATGCTTGGAAATATCGAAGAGTTGCTGGAAGAGATTAAAATACAGCAGCAAGAGTTAAGGACAAGTGAGCTGAATATGCTGATCAGCCAGATCAATCCACATTTTCTCTATAATACGCTGGATACAATCTATATGCTTGCCCGTATTAATAAAGAAGAGACAACGATGAAGATGATACAGGCGTTGTCCAAATATCTTCGACTGTCATTGAGCAAAGGAAAAGATGTGGTTACAGTCGAGGATGAATTGGAAAATGTAAAGAGTTATATGGAGATACAACAGATTCGGAATGAGAATCTGTTCCGATATGAGATTGACTGTCAGGTGGATCCAAAGCAGACGTATGTGTTGAAGCTTGTGCTTCAGCCGCTTGTTGAGAACGCGATAAAATATGGCTTCTGCGATATTTTTGAAGGCGGTTTTATTCGAATTGAAGTAAAGAAGGCGGAGGAAACACTGGAATTTGTTGTGTATAACAATGGTACGTCCATGGAAGAGGAGACGGTGCAGAAACTCAATGATTTGAATGAATTGCCGCTTAGTAAGGTGAAAGGCTGTTTCCCAGATAAAAACCGTGGATATGGGCTTGTGAATATTATTACCCGGCTGCGGCTGAAGTATGGAGATGAAGTGAGAATCCTTTATCATGTGGAGTCGGAAGGAACAAGCTGTGTCATTCGTATTCCGGGAGGTGAAGGACATGTGGAATAAAGAATTGTATAGTAGATGGTTCTCTGCATTCTTGTGTGTAGTTCTGGTTGTGATGCTGCTTGTCGGCTGCGAATCGGAAGAGGAGAAGAAAACGCAGAACAGTCAAAGTGAAATAAAGATTCCGATGATCCTTACCGTAGATCCTTCCACCGGTAAGAAGAACGAAGAAAAAGTGGTCGTAAAGTTCAATGAGGAATATGATGGAATCTACGAGATAGATGTAGAGTGGGTCATGGAGACAGAGGATGAATATCGGCAGAATCTGAAACGGTTGAATGTTACGGATAAATTGCCTGCAATCATCACGGATCTTCGTATGCTTCCATCTTTCTATCAGATGATGATAGAAGATGAGAGGATTGAGGATCTGTCTCCTTATATCCTGGAAGATGACGAATGGATGAGTATGATAGAACCGGTCGTGTTGGATAGCTTTCGTGAATCGGATGGAAAGATCTATCTGGCGCCTCTTAGTACGGCAGCCTTCTCGTGTTCAGGAGTGTTCTGGAATGAGGAGCTGTTTGAAGAGGCAGGGATTGACGAATTCCCGGAAACTTGGGAAGAATTCTGGAATGTGTGTGAAAGACTTGAGTCTTATGGGATAACGCCTCTTGCGTTACACACAGAAGGAACTGCCTGGGCGGCGATGCTCTTGGCTACGGCAGAGCTTTCTGATACACCAGAAGGCGCAGAGTTCATGAAGGAGATTTTCCCGGAGTCCTATCAGAATGAAAGTGGCCTGCATATGGCAGAAACGTTAAAGAGATTGTTCTCGTATACAACGAAAGATGCGATCGGGCAGAACTTTGATGTGTCCTATGAGAATTTCTTCTCTGGCAAGGCAGCTATGATTCCCAATGGATACTGGATGATTGATCAGATTCCGGAAGGAGAATGGGAGGAAAGGGTGCGATTCTCGCCATTTCCGGGGAATAAGCTGGTCTCTTCGCCGGAGACTTTTGGCTGGTCGATTGTATCCAGTTATAGTGATGAAGTGAAGAAAGGCGCAGTAGAATTTCTGAAGTTTCGGACGAAGCTGAATAAAGAAGAAAAAGAAGAATTGTTCCGGGATAACGGCGCCAGCGGCGGCCAGGTGGTTCAGGATTATATCCGGGCATATCAGGGGAATCCACAGATCGTGCCGAACTACCAGGTGAAGTGGAATTCAATTCTCCAGGAGGAGACACTGGGAGCATATCTGCCAGATCTGATCTCTGGAAAGATCACTCCAGAACAGTTTACACAGGAAGAGGATAAGAGTATAGAACAATTTGAGGCGGAGCAGTGATGCTTCGCCTTAAAGTTTATTTTTTTGCATAGTTGGTTTTTTTATTGTTAA
Organism: Dorea chungnamensis; assembly: GCF_039832125.1. Classification (NCBI taxonomy): domain Bacteria; kingdom Bacillati; phylum Bacillota; class Clostridia; order Lachnospirales; family Lachnospiraceae; genus Dorea; species Dorea chungnamensis. The sequence continues at coordinate 86,186 of NZ_JBDOHT010000008.1, forward strand.
ATGTTTTGCATTCATTTTTGTTAGTATATCTCCAGAAACAAAAAAACGAAAGTTTTAGAAAAGAGGAGAACAGTATGAAAATGAAAAAAGTTTTATCAGTTTTACTGGTAGCAGCAATGTCCTTAAGTCTCCTTGCAGGATGTGGAAGTTCTTCATCCGATGAAGGATCTAAGGATGCAAAGGGTAAAGTATATTACCTCAACTTTAAACCAGAAGCAGACGAGCAGTGGCAGGATCTTGCCAAAGCTTATACAGAAGAGACTGGTGTTCCTGTAACCGTTCTGACAGCAGCATCTGGAGAATATGAGAAGACATTAAAATCTGAGATGGCTAAGACAGACGCTCCGACCTTATTCCAGGTAAATGGACCGGTAGGTCTTGCAAGCTGGAAGGATTACTGCTATGACTTATCTGGTTCTGACATCGCAGGCGAGCTTACAGATGACAGCTTCGCACTGATGGACGGAGATAAAATGGCAGGTATCGCATACGTTATTGAAAACTACGGAATTATTTACAACAAAGCACTTTTGAAAGAAGCTGGATATACAGCAGATGATATCACGAATTTTGACAGCTTCAAGAAAGTAGTAGAAGATATCACAGCACGTAAAGATGAACTTGGATTCTCTGCATTCACATCCGCAGGTATGGACGGATCCTCTGACTGGAGATTCAAGACACACCTTGCAAACCTTCCAATCTACTATGAATACAAAGATGAAGGTATCGACAACACAGATGCAATCAAGGGTACATATCTGGATAACTACCGTGCAATCTGGGATCTGTACATTAACAATGCAACCTGTGATCCAGCACTTCTTTCTACAAAGACAGGTGACGATGCAGTAGCAGAGTTTGTAACAGAAGAAGCAGTATTCTATCAGAATGGTACATGGGCATATAACGATGTCGCTGATCTTGGTGATGAGAATCTTGGAATCCTTCCAATCTACATTGGCGTAGAAGGTGAAGAAGATCAGGGTGTCTGCACAGGTACAGAAAACTACTGGTGTGTCAATGCAAAAGCTTCTGAAGATGATATTCAGGCAACACTTGACTTTATTAACTGGTGTGTAACATCTGATACAGGTGTTGAGGCTATGTGCAAGGATATGGGATTCGTTATTCCATTCAAGTCTAATCTGGAATCTGATAACGTACTTGTAAATGAAGCTAATAAATATCTGGAAGAAGGCAAGACTCCTGTTTCATGGAACTTCTCTACAATGCCTTCAGAAGAGTGGAAGAACGGTGTTGGTTCTGCACTTACAGCATACGCAGCAGACCAGACAGATGCGAACTGGGATGCAGTAGTAACTGCTTTCGTTGACGGATGGGCAACAGAGGCTGCAGCAGCAAAATAAAAAAGAAACCATAAGAGACAGACGGCGGGCGACGAATAGTTCGCTCGCCGTTTTTAGAGAGAAGGAGGGAGTTTTATGGAAAAAGCCATAAAACGTTATATGCCGATATTTGTACTTCCGACATTCTGTGCATTTATCATCGGCTTCATTGTTCCGTTTATTATGGGTATCTGGCTGTCTTTCTGTAAGTTCACGACAGTTACAGATGCAAAATTTGTAGGATTCTCCAATTATATCGAAGCATTAAAGGATACCATGTTCCGTCATTCATTCTGGATGACTGTTCTCTTTGCAGTAGTATCACTTGTTGTAATTAATGTAATTGCATTCTTACTGGCTATGGCACTGACGCAGAAGATGCGTGGAACCAATATCTTCCGTACCATCTTCTTTATGCCGAATCTGATCGGCGGTATCGTGCTCGGTTATATCTGGCAGTTGATCTTTAATGGTTTCCTGGCTCGTTATAACACTGCAATCAGCCTGAATCAGTGGTACGGTTTCTGGGGACTCATTATTCTGGTAAGCTGGCAGCAGATTGGTTATATGATGATTATCTATATCGCAGGATTGCAGGCGATACCGGGGGATGTTATGGAAGCAGCACAGATTGACGGTGCATCACCGATCCAGAGACTTTTCAAGGTTACGATCCCGATGATGATGCCTTCCATCACAATCTGTATGTTCCTGTCCATTACCAATGGATTCAAGCTCTTTGATCAGAACCTGTCATTGACAGCAGGTGAACCGGCAAAACTGTCTGAGTTAATGGCACTGAATATCTTCAATACGTTCTATGGACGTACCGGATGGGAAGGTGTCGGTCAGGCAAAGGCTGTAATCTTCTTCCTGATCGTAGTGGCAATCGGAATGATACAGCTTCGTGCAACACGTTCCAAGGAGGTGCAGCAGTAGATGAAAATAAAAGAAAAATTAAGCTGGATAGGTACTGGTGTATTTACGATTATCGGTATTGTTTACATTGCACCAATTTTAATCGTGCTTATGAACTCCTTTAAGAAAAAAGTATTTATTAATAAAGAACCATTTGCACTTCCGACAGAAAAGACATATGTAGGATTTGAAAATTATTTTGCTGCAATTGATAAATATGAATTATTAAGTGCAGTCGGATGGACAGTGTTTATTACGATTGGTTCTGTGTTGGTGATTCTTGTATGCACTTCCATGTGTGCATGGTATATTACAAGAGTAAAGACACAATTTACAAAGCTTCTTTATCTGCTTTGTGTATTTTCAATGGTAGTTCCGTTCCAGATGGTCATGTTCACACTTTCACTGGTTGCAGACCGTACCGGACTTAACACACCTTGGGGAATTATCATTATATATCTGGGATTTGGAGCAGGTCTTGCGGTATTCATGTTCTGCGGATTTGTAAAATCTATTCCGCTGGAGATTGAAGAGGCCGCTATGATTGACGGATGTACGCCGCTTCGTACATTTTTCTCAGTAGTTCTTCCGATTATGAAACCTACATATATCTCTGTAGGTATTCTGGAGACGATGTGGATCTGGAATGACTTCCTGCTTCCGTACCTGGTACTTGACCTGAATAAGTATAAGACGATTTCTATTGTTGTTCAGTATATGAAAGGAAGCTACGGACGAGTAGATATGGGCGCGATTATGGCAGCTCTTATCCTTGCCGTTATTCCGGTAATTATCTTCTATCTGTCCTGTCAGAAACATATCATCAAGGGCGTTGCGGCAGGTGCTGTAAAAGGATAACTCGGGAGCCCGCATGAAAGCGGGTTCCTTTTTAGTAAAGGAGAAACATGATGAGAAGAAATGGAATGTTAATGCCGATATCATCACTGCCATCTGCCTATGGAATCGGCTGCTTTTCGAAAGAGGCATACGAATTTGTGGATCTATTGAAAAAATCCGGCCAATCTTTGTGGCAGATTCTGCCCCTTGGACCTACCGGGTATGGTGATTCCCCTTATCAGGCATTTTCCACATATGCAGGCAATCCGTATTTTATTGATCTAGAGTCATTGATCGAGGAAGGTTATCTTACACAAGAGGAATGTAAGGCGGCCGATTTTGGGGATAATGAAGAATATGTTAATTATGAGAAAATCTTTCGTGCAAGGTTCTTGATTTTAAAGCTTGCTTATGGAAGAATTAAAGAAAGCGGCGGACTTCAGGAAGAAGACTACCGTGCATTTAAAGAGCGAGAAGCATATTGGCTGGAGGATTATGCACTCTATACAGCAGTAAAGAATCAGTATGACGGAAGAAGCTGGGACAGCTGGGCAGAAGATATCCGTTTCCGTAAGGCTGAAGCAATGGCTTATTATAGGAACGAATTGCAGGATGAGATAGAATTCTATCAGTATCTGCAATACCTTTTCTACACACAGTGGACCGAACTTAAGTCTTATGCCAATGAAAATGGGATTCAGATTGTTGGTGATATTCCAATCTATGTAGCATTTGACAGTGCAGATACGTGGGCCAATCCAGAGTTGTTCCAGTTGGATGAGAATCATCTTCCGACTGCGGTGGCAGGATGTCCGCCAGATGGATTCTCAGCGACAGGTCAGCTCTGGGGGAACCCATTATATAAATGGGATTACCATAGAGAAACAAATTATGAATGGTGGGTACAGCGTATCGCGCATTGCTTCCGCCTGTATGATATTATGAGAATTGATCATTTCCGTGGATTTGATGAATATTACTCGATTCCGTATGGAGATACGACAGCAGAGTTCGGACACTGGGAAAAGGGACCGGGGATGGAACTCTTCAATGCAATAAAAGAAAGACTGGGAGATCTTCCAATTATTGCAGAAGATCTTGGTTTCCTGACAGAAAGCGTAAGGCAGCTTCTTTCAGACAGCGGCTATCCGGGAATGAAAGTGTTGCAGTTCGCATTTGATTCCCGTGAGGAAAGTGATTATCTGCCACATAATTATGGAACGAACTGTGTAGTATATACAGGAACGCATGACAATGATACGTTACAGGGCTGGTATCAGTGCATCAGTGCAGAAGATAAAGAAATGGCACTGACATATCTGAATAATTGGGCGACAGATGAAGAAGAGATTCACTGGGATTATATCTGTCTGGCAATGCGCAGCGTAGCAGATACGTGTATCATTCCGGTGCAGGATTTCCTTGGCCTTGGATCACAGGCGCGTATGAATACACCATCTACGCTTGGCGGCAATTGGCAATGGAGAATGAAAAAAGGTGCATTGACAGATGAGATTTTGAAGAAGATATATGCACTTACCAAAGTGACAGGAAGAGTAAGATGAACACGAAAGAATAGAAATATCAGGATAAAGAAAATCCGCTAACTCAAATGAGTTAGCGGATTTCTTGTTGTTATAGTTATCTAAAGGAATGAGAGTAAAGTGTGACATCAAGAACCTGTATTGCTTGATGTTTTACTTTATGAGGGGGAGATAGTGATTTGTTTATCAACTATCTGTAACTAAGTATAAAAGAAAATTATGTCTAAAGTATGTTAAAACTCTAAAAGAAAAAGAAAAATTCTTAAAAAGGACTTAAGATGACAGAGAAGAAATGTTAAAAATAGAATCTTTCAATATCTTTTTGCTTAAGATGGGCAGTTAATATATCTAAAAATTCGCTGGAAGCGGGACGAACCTCCAGAGGGTGCATGGCAATTTTCTGGAGTAGTTCGCGGTTTCCTCGCTCCCAGCAAACATTAATTACGGTTCGGATATCTCTCTCGACGCTGTAGCTGCTTGTGCAGTAATGGTTTGCGATTTGGGGATAGAGGGATTTACTGACAGAGAGAAGATAGTCTTCGTTCTCCAGGCAAAGTTTTATCCCATATTGAAGATAATGATATCCTCGGTATGTTGCGCCAATGCCAAGAGAGCGAATTAAGCGTTCAATTTCTATTTCACTCATGTTGTCTCCTGTTCTATTTACGTTTTATTACAATGAGAAACGAAAACATGCTATAGGGACATTATATCGGAAATATAGTATTTAATATATTTCGCGACGTGAACAGTAAAAATTCGACATTTTTCGACAGAAAAGATTTTCAGAATATCTTAAGAATTTCCACAAACTGCTCTTAAAAAATTACTGCTATTCTTGTATAGTATAAGGGAGGTGATAAAAATGGCTAATATATTAGTTTGTGATGATGATAAAGAAATTGTAGAGGCAATTGATATATATATGTCTCAGGAAGGGTATCATGTGTTGAAGGCTTATGACGGGGAGGAAGCGTTAAAGGTCTTGAAGAACGAAAAAGTAGATCTTCTTGTGATTGATGTTATGATGCCAAGGCTTGATGGAATACGGGCAACGCTTAAGATTCGGGAAGAGAATAATATGCCGATTATCATATTGTCTGCAAAATCTGAGGATGCTGATAAGATTCTTGGATTGAACGTCGGGGCTGATGATTATGTTACCAAGCCATTTAATCCATTGGAACTGGTAGCCAGGGTTAAATCACAGCTTCGAAGATATACGCAGCTTGGAAGTACGGTGAATCATGAGAATCAGGCAGTGTATGAGGTTGGAGGACTGTCAATCAATAATGATCTGAAGAAAGTAACCGTAGATGGGGAGACTGTGAAGCTGACACCTATCGAATACAATATTTTACTATTATTAATGAAGAATCAAGGGAAAGTATTTTCTATTGATCAGATATATGAAAATATCTGGAATGAAGAAGCCATTGGTGTGGATAATACAGTGGCGGTACATATCCGGCATATTCGGGAGAAGATTGAGATCAATCCTAAGGAGCCGCGCTATCTGAAAGTGGTCTGGGGTGTTGGATATAAGATAGAGAAACTTTAGAAGGGAGTATATATGAAGCGTCGTTGGTATCGGGCGCCGATCATAAAAGGACTTTTGATCGTTGCTGAACATATTCTGGTGGTGATTATGGCGGTCTGCATCATATGGATTTTGTCCTATCCGGCAGGGCGCAATGAGATGTTTGAAGGAAAGCCTGCAAAGAATTATGAAGAGACGAAAAGCTTTAATGAGCTGTTGCGAACATATAGCCACCAGGTAATGAATGGAATTGGAATGCGGGACCGATTCGAGACGGATGGGGTCTATAATCCGCAGAAGATTGTCGATATACAGGAATATTATAATGAGTCAGAGATTACGAATGAAAATCTAAGTGGTCTGGCATACCGACTGCAGGATCTGTCTGACTGGGCGCAGCAATGGCTCGACCAGGGAGAAGAGAATTCATCTTACGATGATAATGCAGGTATGGATGAGAATATTATTGTATGTAAGCGTTCTGACAATACCTATCATTATTATTACTATAGTGAATTTAGGAATCTGATAGACAGTGGTGAGCTTCGGTTTGTAATCGCAAGTGATGATTCAGGAGTTTCTGAAGAGGATATTCTGAATGAATTGCAGGATGGAAATTTCTATAATAATACGGTGAATGCTTTCAAGGGGCTTCAGGATGTAGAAGGGAAGATTGCGTATATTGACTGCTGGAGTTACGATGGACAATGGCTGGCCGAAGAATATCAGACGGTAGATGGCAAGAGTGTTATGGAGATAGCTAATGACAATCCTATCTGGAATGGCCGGCTGAGTGAAGCTTATGAAATGCTGAGATATTGTATCTACCAGGTCGAAAGTGACATGAGAGAATATAATGATCTGAGTGAGTTCTATCAGGAAGGAGATACGAACTTTGCGTATTTGTATGTAGATACTGATACTAAGCGTGTGTATACAAACCGGAAAGCATATCAGGATTATGACAAGGCGCAGGAGAATCTGGAAATGTTCCGGAAGATGGGAAAATATGCAATCATTATGCCGAAACTTGCAGATTTTGAGACGAATTTTAATAATATAGATGCTTCGGACTGGCAGGAAGAGGTGAAGAACTCCGGCAATAAAGAAGAGGGATTCATCTATGCTGTTGGCGTGGATACGACCTATCCGATTAAGGATGCATTTTATACGGAATCCCAGTTATATGATAAATACGGAACAAGTGCGAGGGGTATCCTGGTGATGGGATGTGCTGCGAGTATTGTATTCCTGATACTTCTGGTATGGCTTACGGTGATAGCCGGTCGTAATCCGCAAGATGAGGAATTACATCTGAATGGATTTGACCGTTGGAAGACCGAGATTGCTGCTCTGGTGGTGATTGGAGGTTGGTGCATTCCTGTTGCATTGGGTGTGTCTGGAATTACGTATTCGTATTTTCCATCGTGGGGAGGAGATTATCAGTTATATCAGGCAGATTATATCCAGAGTGCGATCCCTTATATGATATGTGGTGCTTTACTTGCAGTTTATACCTGTGCATTATTCCTGACAGGTTTCTTAAGTCTGGTACGAAGAATAAAGGCAAGGACATTATGGAAAAATAGTCTTCTAAGATGGTTCGGCGGATTTATAAAGGTGCTATTCTGTAATTTCAATGACGTGTGGCAGATTATTATTGTATTTGGCGTTATCGGGCTGTTTTCATTCTTTGCATTGATCGAGTGGACATCAGTCATGGGGATTACTTTTCTGTTACCTGCGCTGATACTAGGAGCGGAGTTGGCTGCATTTGTCTATATGGTTAGACAGGCTATCGGAAAGCAGAGAATTAAGGAAGGAATTCTTAAGATTGCGGAAGGTGAAGTAGAATATAAGATTCCTTTGAATGGATTGAACGGAGATCAGAAGATCATTGCTGAAAAGATTAACTCCATTGGAGAAGGCCTGGACCGGGCACTGGAAGAAAGTATGAAGAGTGAACGGCTCAAAACAGATCTGATTACCAATGTTTCCCATGATATTAAGACACCGCTTACTTCTATTATTAATTATGTGGATTTGTTAAAGAAGGAAAATCTTGAAGATCCGAAGATTCAGCGGTATCTGGAGATCCTGGAGGCAAAAGCCCAACGGCTTAAGACCCTTACAGAAGATGTAGTAGAGGCATCCAAAGTAAGTTCCGGCAATATTACACTTGAGTATATGAATATTAATTTTGTAGAGATGATTCAGCAGACCAGCGGAGAATTTGAAGAAAAATTCAAGGCCAGAGAATTGAAAGAAGTGCTGATCCTGCCAGAGAAAGAAATTGTGATACGGGCAGACGGCAGACGACTCTGGAGAGTATTGGCCAATATTTATAATAATGCAGCCAAATACGCCATGGAAGGAACCCGTGTATATGCAGAATTAAAAGTAGTAAATGATTCGGCAGTATTCAGTCTGAAAAACATATCCCAGCAGCCGCTCAATATCTCGGCAGATGAGCTGACCGAACGATTTATTCGGGGAGATATCTCACGAAGCACAGAAGGCAGCGGCCTCGGACTATCTATAGCCAAGTCATTGACCCAGATGCAAGGCGGCAAATTCGAATTGTATCTGGACGGAGATCTGTTCCGGGTGACCATAACATTTCCAATAGGGACAGGGCAAATGTAAAAAGGGACAGGGATATTTTAATTTGGGACGGAGGAAAATGAAAAAACCCCCGTCCCAAACTTGCGCTTGTCAGGAAAAAACATTACAATAATAATACTATGAATGAATTAAGAGAATTATTACAGGACAATCTAAATATAGAATTTATTACGGCAACGCTTAGTAATCCGCGGCGAAAGGATGGCCCGGTCAAGATTAAAGTGCGCCCCTTGCTTCAGAAGGAGCATCTGCTATTTCAGCTTGAATTGTTCCAGAATAATCAGGCTTTTCACAGGAATGCAGATTCACGGGAGGCGTGTGAACTGATTCTGGGGCATATGGAGAACATGCGTCAGATTCAGATGGAGACGCAGAAGTACCAGTATACGGTTTTGGTGAGTAAAAAGGGAAAGGTGACGATTAAGAAGAAGGCTCAGAAGTGTGAAAGAAAGGATGTAGATATGAGCCATAATCGGAAGAAGCACTATGTCTTGGAAGAAGGTATCCCGGTCCCGTTCCTTCAGGATCTGGGGGTCATGACGCAGGAGGGAAAGGTCGTCCATTCCCGATTTGATAAATTCCGGCAGATCAATCGTTTCCTGGAGTTTATTGAAGATATTTTGCCGGAGCTTGATAAGGGAAGAGAGCTTACAATTCTGGATTTCGGATGTGGCAAATCTTACCTGACATTTGCGATGTATTATTATCTGCATGAGCTGAAGCATTATGACATACGTATTATCGGACTGGATCTTAAAAAGGATGTTATCCGACATTGTAATGAGCTTAGCCGGAAATATGGTTATGAGAAGTTGGTGTTTTTGGAGGGAAATATCGCTGACTATACCGGTGTAGATAAGGTGGATATGGTGGTAACGCTTCATGCCTGTGATACGGCAACAGAGTTTGCTTTGGCCAAAGCTATCGGCTGGGATGCCAAAGTAATCTTATCAGTACCGTGCTGTCAACATGAGCTGAACCGCCAGATAAAGAATGAGGTACTGGAACCGGTTTTCAAATATGGCTTGATTAAGGAACGTATGGCTGCGCTGGTGACAGATGCATTGCGTGCGGAATACCTGGAAAGGGAAGGTTATGACGCTCAGATTCTGGAATTTATAGATATGGAGCATACACCGAAGAATATATTGATTCGTGCAGTGAAGAGCGGAAAAAAAGGGGAGAATACAGAGGCTATTCAAAAGTGTGAAGAATATCTGCACGTTGAGCCGATGTTGGGACGGTTATTACAAGATGCGAATTGTGCCAGATCATGAAGGGGATTTGTAAATGAAGTGGAAAAATAGATTGATTGAAGCAGGAGTCCTTATCATAGTATTCATCATTGCTGTGTTAGGGTTCAGCTATTATACGAATAAAGGCAATGATAACATGACGGCTGACATGGGAGCAGCAACCTATCCACAGGTTTCATTTTCCTACCAGGGTTATGCGTTGAATATGCTGAGTGGGTATGCAAAAGCGATGGACATTCCAGCTATGAGGGATACCATAACGCCGGTGACAAATCAGCGTCTGGAGATTAACGTCCAGGCATATGGCATTAAGATCAGCAGTGCTTCTTATACCATCTATACATTGGATGGCGAAGAAAAGCTAAAGGAAGAAAAGGTAAAAAATCCGGGAGAAAACATCACGGCAGATTTGAGCGATGAAGGGCTAATGGATGAAGAGCGTGTCCTCGAGATCGCGCTCTATACAGAAGATAAGACCATTTATTTTTACACCAGGATTGTAAATGCATCAGATGCGTCTGTTATGGAATGTCTGGATTATATTCGGAATTTTCACGAGAGTGCCCTTGGAAAAGTAGAGGGTGCCGGCGTAGGTGCAGCCATTGAACCGAGCGAAGAGGGCGATAATACCAGCTTTCAGCATGTGACCATTCACTCCGATTATGACCATGTATCCTGGGGAAACCTGGAGCCGGAAGTTGAAAAAGGCGAACGCTGGAATATTAAAGAGATTAACAGTAATTCCATCTCGGTACAGTTGGAATATCGCGTAAGATGTAAAGGCGAAGAGAATGAGACGGATGTCTATGCGGTCAAAGAATTCTTCCGTGTGCGCCATATTGCAGATGCACAGAAAACTTATCTGCTCAATTATGATAGAACGATGGAACAGATATTTGACGCAACAAAGCAAGTGTTGAATGAAAAAGGCGTTTTGCTTGGAATAGCTCCAAAGAATATTTCTTATATGGTAAATGATGACGGTTCTGTTGTGTCTTTTGTTGTGGCAAATGAATTGTGGAATTACAACAAAGATACCGACGAAGTGTCCCAGGTATTCAGTTTTGCAGATGCTGAAAATAGCGATGTACGTAATCTTGTGACAAAGCATGAGATTAAGCTTCTGGAAATGGATGAGACAGGGAACACAATCTTTGCGGTATGTGGTTATATGAATCGTGGAAGCCATGAGGGAGAAGTTGGAATTGCCGTCTATTATTATGACATGGAGAAGAACTCTGTGGAAGAAAAAGTATTTATCTCCAGTGACAAGTCATATGAAAACGTCATAAATGAAATGAGCAGGCTTGTCTACTACAGCGCCAGTCGCAATATGCTATACATCATGGTGGAAGGTACGCTCTATGAATTCGATGTGGAGATGGAGGAGAATACGGCGCTTGTTGAAGCTTTGAACGAAGACCAGTATGTGGTATCAGAAGATGGACATCTGGTCGCTTATCAGGAAAATGGAGATCTGAACACAGCGACAAAGGTGGTTGTCAAGAATCTCGAGAGTGGCAAGGAACGAACGGCGGAATGCGAATCAGATGAATGTATCCGCCCGTTGGGGTTTGTAAAAAATGATTTTGTCTATGGAGTGGCCAAGACTGCAGATACAGGTAAGACGGTTTCCGGAGAAATTACGGTTCCAATGTACAAAGTAGAGATACAGAACAGCAAAAGCGAAATTGTAAAGACCTATCAGGCAGATGGCACATATGTGTTGGATGCATATTTGAAAGATAATATGGTGACATTGAATCGTGCAATAAAAGATGGCAATACGTATACCAGTACCTCTCAGGATTACATCACGAATAATACCGAAAAAGAAAAGAGCAATATCTATCTGGAATCGTATGCGACAGATCTTAAGGAGACACAAGTCCGGCTTACATTTGAAGATGGAATCTCAGATAAGGAGCCGAAGGTACTGCGGCCAAAGCAGATTGTAATGGAAGACCCGGTAGTCGTTGAATTCGAAGATGTAACCCATGCAGATAAATATTATGTATATGGGTATGGACAACTGCTAGACTGTTGTGAAAAGGCGGGTGAAGCAATTAGGCTGGCTGATTCTTACAGTGGCGTTGTGGTAGATGCCACGCAGAATTATATCTGGGAGCGCGGAAATAGAGATTTGCAGTACACAATCACTGACAAAGATGACGTGATCCAGAGAATTGCCGACCGGTTAAAGCAGAAAGAAGCACCGGTAGATATTATGAAGAGTCTGAATGACGACCGGTATCTGGATCTGACCGGCTGTGCAACAGAGGAATTACTATACATCATTAACCAGGGATCGCCGGTGATCGGTATGTTGAATGCAGAAAATTCAGTTATATTGATCGGATATACGGATACAGTTGTTATCTATGTCGATCCGGAGACCGGGGAACGATCCAGTGTGACTTATGAAGAAATGGATCAGATGACCCAGGGAAGTGGAAACACGTATATTGGATAAAAGAAAGATTTCAGAAATATAAAAGACCCGCATCATTATCGCGGGTCTTTTCCTTTTGCGTTCAAAACAAGTCTATGAATTCGCTGCTGGTCTGAACACAATATTTTTATATTTTCTCAGTGCAAAATACAATACCATACCAAGTACGCCGCAGGATAATACTTCCCCGACACCAACGGTAAGCATCATAAATGGAATCGGCAGTGCAACACCATAACCATAGCGCAGTACAAAAGGTACAACGATTGTGTTCGCTGCAATTGGCGGCAACGGTGCCAGGAACTTATTCTTGTCTCGTAACTGGTAAGTGAAAAATGCGCCGATTAAGGTCGCAAGACTTCCGAAGATGATGTCCGGAAGGATCGCGCCGCCCAGAATGTTCCCAATCAGGCATCCTACGAATAAGCCGGGAATAGCGGCTGGTGTGAATACCGGAAGGATCGTAAGGGCTTCTGCAATTCTTACCTGTACTTCTCCGAAAGAAAATGGTGCGAATACATAGGTCAGCACCACGTAGATGGCAGCGATCATGGCCGCCTGGGTCAGAAAGTTGATGTTTTTGTTTCTCATATGAAATTCTCCTTTAGTTTTGTTTTACGAGTGGAAGGTCTCGAACACTCGGCACATTTTCCGCGAAGCAATGAGCCATGCGGACATACTTGTATGTCCATCTGGCGAATGCCGCGAGACTCAGGTACCGCAGGTATCTGAGTACCGCCGGGAATCGGCGGCAAGCCCGATAGACCTTGGTTTTGATGGGCTTTGTTGCGATAGAGAGTATAACATAGCGAGGGGAGAAATGCAAGTCCGTACCCCATTTTGCTATAATATGGATATTTGGATGGAAAAATGTAATAGATTACCATGTTAAAGGAAAGAAGATTCTTTTATATACTGATAAATAGAAATTTTAGGAATACGCCAGGTAGATTTACCAACACGCATTCCTTTTATTTTGCCTTGGTTTAGAATTTTCTGATATATTATGTGCAGGTCTAGAAAAGCTATAGAAATAGAAGGAAAATTCAGTTATAATGATAGAAACATAAGGAAGTAATATTTTATAGTTAGCAGAGCGGAGGGATATTTATATGCCAAAGAATATGCAGAATTTAATGGAAAAGTACGTGAACGAAATAAAAAAGATATATGGTTTGCATTTACGCCAGATTATTTTATATGGTTCTTATGCCAGAGGAGATTTCAAACCAGATTCGGATGTGGATATTATGATTCTTTTGGATTTGCCAGATGTGGAGTTGAAAGCATATAGTCAGAAACTCTCTTATATGACATATGATTTTAATCTGGATCATGACATGGATATAAAGCCAATAGCGAAAAGTGAAACACATTTTAATAAGTGGAGTGTGAATTACCCATTTTATTCCAATATTCATGAAGAGGGAGTAGTGTTATATGAAGCAGCATAATCAGGAGATTGGCACGAGAAAGGATCTGGTTATTTACAGACTGGAAACTGCCAGGAGTGATTTAATAAAAACTATGTAAAAACATCAATATTTCCAAGAGAAATTGGAAGGAAAATAGGTCAGGCAGAGGAAATACGACATGCCAGTGATTATGATGATTTTTATATTACCAGTAGGGAGGAATCAGAACGTCAGATTCTAACAGCCGAAGAATTTATTAATTTAGCTGAGGAATACTGTATGAAACAACTTGAAAATTATGAAGAATAAGAAGAAAAGTTGTTTGAACACGTACCCCATTTGGAATGATAGTTGATGAATACAGACGAAAGGAAATACCGCAGAAAACGTTGGTTTTCTGCGGTATTTCGTATATTTGCATATGAATAAATGTCCATTGTTTTTGGCTTTGTTGCGATTGAGAGTATAGCATAGTGTGAGTGGCAATGCAAGTCTGGACCCCATTTTGCTTCTATCATGTCTGAAATTGTCTTCTGCCTTTTAAAACATCCATTATTATGTTATAATAACTCCAAAGCGTCAAACGCAAGCAATCACAAAAAGGAGTAAATTGGTATGGATTTGATTACGATTAAGGAACTATATAAGGAAAAAGAAAAGTATCTGGATCAGAAGATTACTGTTGGGGGATGGGTGCGCAGTATCCGGGATTCCAAGACTTTTGGATTCATTGTATTAAATGATGGAACATTTTTTGAACCTTTGCAGATTGTTTACCATGATAAGATGGATAACTTTGCTGAGATCTCCAAGTTAAATGTGGGAGCAGCATTGATCGTTACAGGAACATTGGTGGCAACACCGCAGGCAAAGCAGCCTTTTGAGATTCAGGCTGATACTGTAGAGGTAGAAGGTGCATCTGCGCCGGATTATCCGCTGCAGAAGAAGCGTCACAGTTTCGAATATCTCAGAACGATTTCACACTTAAGACCAAGGACTAATACTTTCCAGGCAGTATTTCGTGTGCGTTCTCTGACAGCCTATGCAATTCATAAGTTTTTCCAGGAGAGAGGATTCGTATATGTAAATACACCGCTTATCACCGGAAGTGACTGTGAAGGTGCAGGAGAGATGTTCCGTGTTACAACACTGGATATGGAGAATCTTCCAAAGACTGAGGATGGAAAAGTCGACTATTCTCAGGATTTCTTTGGCAAAGAGACAAGCCTTACGGTAAGCGGTCAGTTAAATGGAGAGACATATGCCCAGGCTTTCCGCAATATCTATACCTTCGGTCCGACCTTCCGTGCAGAGAATTCTAATACGACAAGACATGCAGCAGAATTTTGGATGATCGAGCCGGAGATGGCATTTGCAGATCTGGACGATAACATGATGCTGGCAGAGGCAATGTTAAAATACGTTATCAACTATGTGTTGGAAGAAGCCCCGGAAGAGATGAACTTCTTCAATTCATTTGTAGATAAAGGCTTATTAGAACGTCTTCACAATGTAGTTTCTTCTGATTTCGCAAGAGTGACCTACACAGAAGCAGTTGAGCTGTTAGAGAAGAATAATGATAAATTTGAATACAAAGTTTCCTGGGGAACAGATCTCCAGACAGAGCATGAACGTTATCTGACCGAGCAAGTATTTAAACGCCCGGTATTTGTAACTGACTATCCGAAGGAAATCAAAGCCTTCTATATGAAACAAAATGACGATGGAAAGACTGTGGCAGCAGTAGACTGCCTGGTTCCCGGCATCGGGGAGATTATCGGCGGAAGCCAGAGAGAAGACGATTACGATAAACTCCTGAATCGGATGAATGAATTGGGATTAAAAGAAGAAGATTACAAATTCTATCTCGATCTTCGCAAATATGGCTCCACCAGACATTCTGGATTTGGACTTGGGTTCGAAAGATGCGTTATGTATCTGACAGGAATGAGTAATATCCGCGATGTTATCCCATTCCCAAGAACCGTAAATAACTGCGAATTGTAGAAAATTATGTGTGGAATTCAAAAAGGGACAGGGGGATTCAAAAAAGGGACACGGTAAATTTAATTGGGGACGGAGGAAAATGAAAAAACCCCCGTCCCCAAATGGCAAAGGAGGGCTAGTATGAATATTTTAGTTGTTGATGACGAGAAGGAAATTGCGGATGTTGTAGAACTGTATCTCCAGAATGATCAGTATAATGTGTATAAGTTCTATACTGGTCAGGATGCGTTGGATTGTATTAACAGCAGGAAGATTGACTTGGCAATTCTGGATATTATGCTTCCGGATATTGATGGTTTTCAGATTCTTAAGATGATTCGGGAGAAGTATACTTTCCCGGTGATCATGCTGACGGCGAAGACGGAGTATATGGATAAGATTACAGGTCTTACGCTGGGGGCGGACGACTATATTCCGAAGCCGTTCAATCCTTTGGAGTTGGTGGCACGTGTAAAAGCGCAGATTCGTCGATATACGCAATATAATGATGGGGGAAAAGACGAAGGAGATGTCATTGATTTTGGAGGACTTGTTTTGAACCGAACGTCTCATGAATGCGTTTACAATGAGGTCCCTCTGACGTTAACTCCGATTGAATTTGACATCCTTTGGCTTCTCTGCGAGAATCGGGGAAAGGTCATCAGTTCGGAAGAATTATTTGAAAAAGTATGGCATGAAAAATATTATAAGAACAGTAACAATACGGTGATGGTGCATATCCGTCATCTGCGGGAGAAGATGAGTGCACCGACCGGGAAATCAGATTTTATCAAGACAGTTTGGGGAGTAGGTTATAAGGTTGAAGAATAACTATCGTAAGTTAAAGGTCAGTATATTGCTCCAGACAGTATTTGTCACGGCAGTGACGGTTCTGGTCGGCGGATTTTTGCTGAATTACGTGATCGACGGTATTTATAATGACAGTTTTGCCAAAATATTTGTCAATTGTATGATGGCGTTCAATATGAATGAAAGTCAGGCGAAAGACCTGTACTGGAAATTAATCGGGGACAACAAGATGTTCTTTATGATTGTTGGTTTCCTGTTACTTTTTGCACTATTTTTCTATGTGGCACTCTCTAAGATGACCAGATACCTGGATCAGATTGGATATGGAATTGAAAATATTGTGTCAGAATCTACGGAGCCGATTCATCTGATTACGGAATTAAAACCAATTGAAATTCGTCTGAATGAGATTAAGGCAACTTTGAAGAGGCAGGAATTAGAGGCGGAGGAGAGTGAGAAGAAGAAAAATGATCTGGTACTTTTCCTGGCACATGATTTGAAGACGCCGCTTACATCGATCGTTGCTTATCTCAGCATGCTGGACAGTCACCCGGATATGCCGGAAGAAGAGCGGATCAAATATACCCATATTGCCATGGAAAAATCTCTCCGCCTTGGGGAGCTGATCAATGAATTTTTTGATATTACCCGTTATAATCTTCAGAATATTGAGCTGGAGCCGGTAGAGATCAATCTGTCTTTTATGCTGGAACAACTGGCAGATGAATTATATGGTGTTTTGCAGGAGAAGAAATTATCCTGTGAGGTTAACGTTGAAGAGAATCTGATGGTATACGGTGATCCGGATAAACTTGCCAGAGTATTTGACAATATATTAAGAAATGCAATCGCATATTGTTATGCAAACACGGTGATTCGGATAGAAGCCCAGATGAAAAAGGGAGATGTAGAGATTATTTTTACCAATCAGGGCGATAAGATTCCGGGAGCAATGCTCCAGACGATATTTGAGAAATTTTACCGGGTGGATGGTTCCAGATCCAGTGGAACCGGCGGTGCAGGGCTGGGACTGGCCATTGCAAAACAAATCGTAGAGTTGCATGGTGGGCTGATCCGTGCGAAAAGTGATGATCTGAGGACACAGTTTATTGTAACTTTGCCATCAAAGACAGAGAAGGAAGAGGGAGCAGCAGATGAAATTCATACACATCGCAGACGTACATTTAGGGGCAAGACCGGACGCAGGAAACGCATACAGCGCAAAGAGAACAAAGGAAATATGGAATAGTCTGAGAAGGATTATTGAGGTATGTAATGAAGAAACTGTAGATCTTCTTCTGATTGCGGGAGATCTGTTTCATCGACAGCCATTGTTGCGAGAATTAAAAGAAGTAAATTATTTTTTTGGTTTATTAGAAAATACTCAAGTTGTACTGATTGCAGGAAATCATGATTATGTTAAGAAAGATTCTTATTATAGAAGTTTTCAGTGGGCAGAAAATGTTCATATGATTTTAACCGAAGAAGTTACCAGTGTCGAGATACCGGAATTGTCGCTGGCAGTGTATGGATGCAGTTATCATACGAAAGAAATCCCAGAAGGACGATACGATCACGCCTGTCCTGAGAAAAAGCAAAAGTATGAGATATTGCTGGCACATGGCGGAGATGAGAAGCACATTCCGATTCAGAAGAATCAGGTGATGTCTCTTGGGTATGATTATGTGGCATTAGGTCATATTCATAAACCACAAGTGATCGTTGCGGATCGAATGGTATATGCAGGAGCCTTGGAGCCAATTGACAAGAACGATACCGGCCCACACGGTTATGTGTCAGGGCAGATGTCGGAACAAGGATGTCAGATAAGGTTTGTACCAATGGCGTCCAGAGAGTACATTCATCTGGAGGTGCAGGTTCATAAAAAAATGACGGGGAATGAACTGAGAATGCAGATTGCATCTCAGATTCAGGAACGAGGCATACAGAATATATATAAAGTGGTCGTAACAGGGTTTCGGGATCCAGATATCATCTTTGATTTGGAGGATATGGACACTTATGGAAATATCATAGAGCTGACAGATGAGACCAGACCGGCATATGAATTTGAAAAGCTTATGGACCAGAACCAGGATAATCTTCTTGGACAATATATTAAAAGCCTGAAAGATTATGAGGAAGACAGCATAGAATATATGGCATTATGTGAAGGTGTGCAGGCACTGATGGAAACGAGAAGAGGCTAGATATGATAATTCAGGAATTGAGATTAAAGAATTTTGGAAAATTTACAGACAAGTCCATACAATTAAAAGAAGGTATGAACCTTATGTATGGCGAAAATGAATCCGGCAAATCTACGATCCATACCTTTATCAAAGGGATGTTTTTTGGAATGGAACGAGGCCGTGGAAGAGCGTCTGTTTATGATACATACAGTATCTATGAGCCGTGGGAGAATCCGAATTATTACGCTGGCTCATTGAGATTTCAAGTAGGGCAAAAGACCTTTCGACTTGATAGGAATTTTGACAAGTACTCAAAAAAGGCAGAATTAATCTGTGAAGATGACGGAGAAGAATTGTCGGTTACGGATGGAGATCTGGATGTATTATTGGGAGGGCTGAATGCCGGAAATTATGAGAATACGGTATTTATCGGTCAGTTAAAGATAGAGACCGGTCAGTCTTTGGGAATAGAATTAAAGAACTATGCGACAAATTATTATGCAACGGGAAATAGTGAACTTGATCTAGGTCGGGCATTGCAGTCTCTTCAAGAGAAAAAAAAGCTTCTCGAGCGTGATGAGAAGAATTATCTTATGAAAAAGCAGCAAAAAAGGGAACGGATGGAACAGGAAGCTTCTTATGTATGGAGAGATATCCATCACCTGGAAGAAGAGTGTGAACGCATTACAGGAGAATTAGAATATCGTCAGAAAAAGGAGAAGGATCAGGAAGAGAATCGGCGGAAGATTGATGAACTCAGGCCGGCAAAATGGAGAATTCACCCGGTTGAACTCTTGCTGTTTGCTGTGTTTGTGATACTTGCTTTTGCGTTGATCGCAAAACCATGGAATTATCTGGTCGCAATTGTAATTTTTCTTGCTTGTGGATTATACACCTGGAATCGGATGAAAGTGGGGAAAAAGCAGGAAAAAACAGCACCTGAGATTTTGCTGGAAGAGATTACACCAGAAGAAGAGAAGATTCCGTTAGACAGACTTGTCTGGGAAAAATCACATGTGGAAGAGGAATTGAGAGAAAAGCAGGTTCAATACAGTAATTTACAAGAACAATTGACAGAATTAGATGAAGTCAGTGAGGATTACCGGGAATATGACAGAAAGCGCAGAGCCCTCCAGTTGGCTATGGATCAGCTGAATAATCTGTCTGCAAAATTGCAGCAACAGTTGAAGACGGTGCTGGATGGGAAGGCATCGGAGATCCTGGAATATATTACGGATGGAAAATACACCAGACTTTTTATTGAAGAGAATCTGCATATGAGTGTTATGGCAGAAGGAAGAAAAGTTCCAATGGAGCAGTTGAGCAGGGGGACGATAGAACAGATATATCTTGTCCTTCGCCTTGCAGCAGGCGAGCTATTGTTTGAGGAAGATTATCCGGTGATTCTGGATGATACGTTTGCATATTATGATGAAAATCGATTAAAAAAAGTGATGCAATGGCTGAGCATTCATAAGAAACAAGTCCTGATCTTTACCTGCCAGAAGAGAGAAAAACAACTATTGGAAGAACTGAATATCGCCTATCATGAGGAGATCATATAAATATAAAAGGAGAGGAAATCTGGTTAGATTTCCTCTCCTCTGTTATATTTATCCACAACGTTATGGATACGATCTACTGGGTTCAAGATACTGCTGATAGATCCATCATGATTCAATGTATCGATCATGAGTGCAATATATTTACTCATATCACAGTTGATATAATAAGGACGTTCCAACAATTCTGGTGTCTGATAGATTAGGTTGGTGGTAAGAATTGCGTCGATAGTTCCTTCTTCATATGCTTTGTCGAATTTGTCGAGCCCGTTTGTGAACAGACCGAATGTTGCGGCAGCAAAGATTCGTTTGGCTTTGCGCTGTTTTAGCTGACGGGCAACATCCAGGATACTGTCGCCAGAAGAAATCATATCATCCAGAATAATGACATCTTTGCCTTCGACAGAAGATCCTAAAAATTCATGTGCAACAATTGGGTTGCGTCCATCGACAATCTTGGTGTAATCACGGCGTTTATAGAACATACCCATATCAAGATTCAATACGTTTGCAAGGTAAATCGCACGTCCGGTAGCACCTTCATCAGGGCTGATGGCCATCATATGCTCGCTGTCAATCTGCAGATCTTTAAAACGCCGAAGAAGACCCTTGACGAACTGATAAGTAGGGCGCACCGTTTCGAATCCATTCAGTGGAATTGCATTCTGAACTCTTGGGTCATGAGCATCAAATGTAATGATATTATCGACGCCCATACGGACAAGTTCTTGAAGTGCAAGTGCACAATCCAGAGACTCCCGGTTGCTTCTTTTGTGCTGACGGCTCTCATATAAGAAAGGCATGATGACATTCAGACGTCGAGCTTTTCCTCCAACTGCAGCAATTACACGCTTCAGATTCTGGTAATGATCATCCGGAGACATGCGGTTGGTATGACCGGTCAAAGAGTAGGTCAGACTATAATTGCAGACATCAACCATAAGATATAAGTCTTTTCCACGGATAGATTCATTGATAATACCTTTGGCTTCGCCGGATCCAAATCGTGGAACTTTTGCATCAATAAGATAGGTATCTCGTTCATAACCGTTGAAGACAACATCGTCTTTATAGGCAGAGCCATCTTCCTTTCTCCATTTTACAAGATAATCGTTCACCCTATTGCCCATCTCGGTGCAACCGTCGAGAGCAATAATTCCAAGTGCTCCGACAGGTATGTTTTCTAGAATGCGATCATTACGGCGTAACATCATTTGTACCTCCCAGGTTTAATAATTTTTTTTGGATGCGGATATCGTCACCAGTCAGCCTCAGAATCGTATAATTACTGCTGATCCGGGAAAAAGTCCGCTCTGAATAGATTGATTTTATATCTTCCAACGCGAGGTTGGTAGAGATAATAGTAGATTTCTGTCTTAATATACGTTCGTTCAGACAGCTGAACAATTGTGATACCGTGAATGTATTGGAAAACTCGGTTCCCAAATCATCAATAATCAGAAGATCACAATCGTAGATCAGTTCTTGAGCCTGCAAATTCTGTTCCTCTTTTTTACCAAATGTGTTCTTTGCCAGGATATCAAATAATTGAGCTGCAGTAAAGTATACAACAGAAAAAGAAGTATCCATCAATTCCTTGGCAATGCAGTGGGAGAGGAAGGTTTTGCCGACCCCGGTGTCGCCATATAATAGAATATTGTGAAATTCATCGGAAAATGTATCTACGAAATCATGACATACCTTTAATGCGGTCTGCATGGATTCCAACGAAGATCTTCCTGTAAGAGGATCTATGTGGTTGTTGGAATAATAACTTAGAGAACAGGTAGAAAAGTTCTCTTTATCCAGGACTTCCTGTAAATTGGATTGTGTATATAGAAGCTCCACGATTGCCTGCTTGAAACAATGGCATTTTTCAGTTCCAATATAACCTGTGTCCTGACAGTCAGGACAGTTGTAATGGAGCTCCAGATAATCTGCCGGCAATCCATGGGATTGAAGAAGCCGCTTTTTCTGTGCAATCAGGAAATTCAAATCCTCTTTTAAAGAAGACAATGCCTGACTGTCTCCGTCAAGGAGTCGGCGTGCTTTTTGAACACTCATGGCAGAGATAGATTGATCCAGCTCTTCTAACTCTGGAATGAAAGAATATGCCTGCCTGTAGTGTTCCCTGAGTTGATGTTCATTATCCAGTTGTTTTTGTTCATAAGTACGCATCAATTGATCGTACTGAGAATTGGAAAGTGCCATGCCGGGGAAAATCTCCTTGCGTTATGTATTTATTGCTGAACTAACTTGCGCTCTAAATCGTTCATATCGTATGAGCGACCATCGAAATTGTTGAACTTTGTCGTCTTTATATGCTTGTCTGGTTTTGTGGCCTGAGCTGTCTTCTGCTCTTTTGATTTTAGATAATCGGCATCCAGTGCCTCGATATCTTTTAGATAATGTACATTCTTGCTTCGCCAATTCTTTAAAATGGTATCTGTATATTCAAAGTTAGGCTGATGAATCGTATTCATCGTGCGGTTGCATGCTTCCAGAATAATGTCCAAAGTGAATCCGTATTCTTCATTCCATTTTTTGATATAAGTAATCTCTGAAGCAGCAGGTGCACGTCCCTTGATTCCATATGCGTTCAAGACAGAATAACAGTTCTTGTTATACGCTACGGTGCTTGCTTTTGCATCGGAAACGGTCGTGATCTTCTGCTCGTTCCAGGATAAAGCAACTTTTTGGATATAATGCATGCTTTTATGACCATTTTCCACACAGTATTCAATTAAATACTCAATTAATTCTGCAGACATATGCAGAGTATCAAAAAAGTATGTAATGGTATCAATATCAACAGCAGACAAAGTCTTACCGAGATACTGTTCGGCAACGAAAAGAAGCTCTTTGAATTCCTTGCGTTCCTTGCGACTTCTGTATTGCTGTATGTTAGGCACAGCGGCAGAATCATTGTCGGAGACAGCTCCTGTGTCGGAAACAGTCATAGTGGCTGCAGCAGAATGAGCAGATGTCTCTGATGTCTCTGCCTTGCTTCTGCCAGTATCTGCATTATGCTCTTCGGTATGGTCACAGTAGTCCAAAAGTCCTTGATTCTTCCAGTACTTCAGTGCGCGCAGTACATCCTTTTCTGTACATTCCAGGATATCAGCAATCTCAGAGATGGACAGCATTCCAGAAGCTTCATTCAAATGGCGCAAAAGAAGAAGATATACTTTTACATATTCGCCGTTTGCCTTGATCATATAACGGTCTATAAATTCATTCTCCAGCACAGTAGTATTTCCCTGTGCATAATTAGTAAGGGTCAATTTCTTCATAATTCTTACGCCAGTCCTCCTCGTTGGTTCCATACACATTTTTAGAAATATCGTAGAGATATTATAGCACCAGAAAGACAGGGACAAAAGAAATTTCTGACCCAAAAATCAAGTTTTTTGTGGATAAAAATCTGTGGAAAATGTGGATAACTAGCGTTTCAAAAGGTCTTCGCCAATATTTACAACGTCTCCCGCTCCCATAGTTATCAACAAGTCTCCTTTTTGACATTTTTCCATACAGAAATCTTCAATCTCTTTAAATGATGGGAAATAATAAGCGTCACGTCCATTTTCGATTAATGCATCGGCAATATCCTTGGAAGATATTCCCAGGGTGTCTGTCTCTCTTGCGGCATAGATGTCGGCAAGGATGATATGATCGGTATGCGATAATGCTTCCACAAACTCAGGGAATAAAGCCTTGGTTCTGGTATAAGTATGTGGCTGGAAAATGCACCAGATCTCTCTGTGAGGATAATTCTTTGCAGCCGTCAGGGACGCGTTGATCTCTGTTGGATGATGTGCGTAATCATCAATAATTGTAATTCCGTTTATATCACCTTTGTGTTCAAATCGACGGTTAGTTCCATGGAATTCTTTCAGTCCTTTTTTCATGGTTTCCACAGGGATATCCAGAAGATCAGCGGCAACTATTGAGGCCAATGCGTTAGATACATTGTGGTCACCATTGACGGAAAGGGAAATCCTGTCAACAAATGTTCCAGATTTTACCAGATCAAAAGATGCCTCACCTAAGTTATTATGGGAGATGTTGGTAGCACTGTAATCCATGGAACTGTCATTTCCATATACAAGAACCCTGCATTTCAGGCCATCAATGATCTCTCCCAGGTCTGGAATATTGCCATTGATGATTAAGGTCCCGTCTTCTGGCAGGAGTTCAGCAAATTTACGGAAAGAATTGCGGATATCAGCCAGATCTTTAAAGAAATCTAAATGATCTTCATCAATGTTCAAAATGATACCGATCTTCGGGAAAAAGTGAAGAAAGCTGTTGGTATATTCGCATGCTTCTGTTACAAATAATCCAGAATCTCCTACGCGGATATTACCGCCAATTGCCTTTAAAATTCCTCCGACTGAAATGGTAGGATCCATCTCGCCAGCAAGCAGAATATGAGAAAGCATAGATGTCGTTGTTGTCTTGCCATGTGTTCCCGATACGGCGATCGGAACGTCATAGTTGGTCATCAACTGCCCGAGAAGCTCTGCTCTGCTTAACATAGGAAGTCCTTGTTGTACGGCAGCCTGAAATTCTTCATTATCTTCATGAATTGCGGCGGTGTAGACAACAACATCAATTCCCGGGATGATGTTGGATGCTTTCTGTCCGTAAAAAATGTTGGCGCCCAGCTTGGACAGGTGGTCTGTCAAGGCAGATTCTTTGTTGTCAGATCCAGATATGGTAAAGCCCTCTTTTAAGAGAATCTCGGCAAGACCGCTCATGCTGATACCGCCGATTCCGATAAAATGTACGTGTGCAGGCTGATGAAAATTAATTTTATACATAAGATACCTTCCTTTTTCATGAATGTTCTATTTTTATAAAAAAATAGTCATAAAAGTATTTCTCTATCCATATTATTATATACATATATGAGAAAAAAACCAAGTCGTAAATATTTGTGATATTTTAATAAAATGTTCACGAAAAATTCATTTTTTTTGTAAAATTTGTTCACTACTAAAAGAAACTGTGGTATAATGTGAACGACAAGATTACTGAGAAGGGGTGATGACATGAGAAAAAAAGAGATGATAGCAATGTTGCTGGCAGGAGGACAAGGAAGCCGCTTAGGGGTTCTTACAGCAAAAGTTGCGAAGCCGGCTGTTGCTTTTGGAGGAAAATATAGAATTATTGACTTCCCGCTCAGCAACTGCATAAACTCAGGAATTGATACGGTCGGAGTGCTAACGCAATATCAGCCATTACGATTGAACACACATATTGGAATTGGAATTCCATGGGATTTGGATCGTAATTTTGGAGGAGTTACGATTCTACCTCCTTATGAGAAGAGCAGCAACAGCGAATGGTATACCGGTACGGCGAATGCGATATACCAGAATTTGGATTATATGGAGACCTTTAATCCAGACTATGTATTAATTCTGTCAGGTGACCATATTTATAAGATGGATTATGAGGTTATGCTTGATTATCATAAGGAGAATAATGCAGACGTGACTATCGCTGCAATGCCTGTACCATTAGAAGAGGCAAGCAGATTTGGCATTGTGATTGCGGATGGTGACGGTAAGATATCAGAATTCCAGGAGAAGCCACCACAGCCAAAGAGCAATCTGGCATCTATGGGTATTTATATTTTTAGTTGGCCAGTATTAAAAGAAGCGTTGCTCGCGTTAAAGGACGAGCCAGGATGTGATTTCGGTAAGCATATTATTCCGTATTGTCATAATAAGGGACAGCGGTTGTTTGCATACGAATACAACGGATATTGGAAAGATGTTGGAACGTTAGGATCTTATTGGGAAGCCAATATGGAATTGATTGATATTATTCCGGAGTTCAATCTTTATGAAGAATTCTGGAAGATATATACGAACAGTGAGATCCTTCCGCCACAGTATATTTCCGGACAGGCAGTGATTGAAAGAAGTCTGATTGGAAATGGTTCTGAGATTGGCGGTGAAGTACGTAACTGTGTCATTGGTTCGGGCGTAACCATAGAAGATGGTGCCGTTGTCAGAGATTCTATCATTATGAAAGATACGAAGATCAAGAAAGGATGTGTCATTGATAAGTCGATTATCGCAGAGAACTGCGAGATTGGTGAGAATGTTACATTGGGGATTGGCAGTGATGTACCGAACAAACTTAAGCCGGCGATTTATTCATTTGGCCTTGTAACAATTGGTGAGAATTCCGTGGTTCCGGATGGAGTTCAGATTGGAAAGAATACTGCGATCAGTGGTGTTACGACAAGAGAAGACTATCCGAATGGAATACTGGAAAGTGGAGAGACATTAATAAAGGCAGGTGAACGAGCATGAGAGCAGTAGGAATTATTTTAGCAGGCGGAAGTAACAACAAGATGCGTGAACTGACTCAGAAGAGAGCAAGTGCAGCGATGCCGATAGCAGGAAGTTATCGTGCGATTGATTTTGCTTTGAGTAATATGTCTAATTCGCATATACAAAAAGTAGCGGTGCTGACTCAGTATAATGCGCGTTCATTGAATGAACACCTGAATTCATCAAAATGGTGGGATTTTGGAAGAAAGCAAGGGGGGCTGTATGTATTTACCCCTACGATCACAGCAGATAATGGATACTGGTATCGTGGAACCGCTGATGCGATTTATCAGAATCTGGATTTTCTGAAAAGATGTCATGAGCCGTATGTGATCATTACGTCTGGAGATGCTGTATATAAAATGGATTATAACAAAGTGTTAGAATACCATATCAATAAGCGGGCCGACATTACGGTGGTTTGTAAGGATTTGGGGCCGGATGAGGATGCCAGCCGTTTTGGAACGCTGAAAATGGATGAAGATATGCGCGTTTTGGAATTTGAAGAGAAGCCGATGGTTGCAACTTCGAATACCATATCAACGGGAATCTATGTGATCAGAAGAAGACTGTTGATAGAATTGATTGAGAATTGCGCAGAAGAAGACAGATTTGATTTTGTAACTGATATTTTGATCAGATATAAGAATCTGAAAAAAATATATGGTTATAAGATAAAAGATTACTGGAGCAACATATCAACAGTGGATGCTTATTATCGGACGAACATGGATTTTCTGAAACCGGAAGTAAGAAATTATTTCTTCAAAGAGCGTCCTGAGATCTACTCAAAAGTGAGCGACTTGCCGCCAGCGAAATATAATCCTGGTTCGGTGGTTAAGAACAGTCTTGTGGCTAGTGGAAGTATCATCAACGGTACGGTAGAGAATTCTATCCTTTTCAAGAAGACGTTTGTCGGAAATAATTGTGTCATCAAGAACTCAATTATCCTGAACGACGTCTATCTCGGTGACAATACATATATTGAGAACTGTATTGTAGAGAGCCGCGACACGATCAGAGCAAATACACGTCATGTTGGGGAAAATGGTGTGAAGGTAGTTGTGGAAAAGAACGAGAGGTATGCACTATAGTGCAACGGCTTGGAAGAAAGGGGCTAGAAGAAAAATGCAAATCACAGATGTACGCGTGCGTAAAGTAGCAAAAGAGGGAAAATTAAAAGCAGTGGTTTCAATTACTATGGATGAAGAATTTGTAGTACATGATATCAAAGTTATTGAGGGCGAAAAAGGACTCTTTATTGCTATGCCAAGTAAGAAGGCTTTGGACGGTGAGTATCGGGATATTGCACATCCGATTAATTCAGGAACAAGAGAACGCATTCAGAACATTATTCTTGAAAAATATGAAGAGGCATTAAAAGAAGAACCAGCTGAGGAATAAGAAGGATAAAAGAAGAGGGAGTGCTCCCTCTTCTTTTTTGATGAATTTGGGACGGGGGTTTTTTCAATTTCCTCCGTCCCAAATTAAAATAACCCTGTCCCTTTTTATAATTCAAAATGTAGGAGTTTGTGTGTTTTAGGATGCTGAAATTCTAGTTTATAGGCACACAGACAGATTTCTTGCCATTCGTTCCGTTCGCTGCAATGGGGATTATACTTGGTGTCCCCGATGATAGGACAGCCGATATTGGCTAATTGTACACGAATCTGGTGATGGCGGCCGGTATCCAGATGGATGTCAAGTTCAGTTGGGGACGGGGGAAAATTCAAATTCCTCCGTCCCAAATTAAAATAACCCTGTCCCTTTTGGATGATTTTGTAGGAGAGTCTGGCAATTTTTGCCCCTTTTGTGTTGGCGGTGCAAATTTTGGAGGTGTTGGTTTTTGTATCTTTTATCATGTAATTTTCTAGCTTGCCTTCATCTTGAGGGGGGCATCCGTCGACAAGGGCACGATAATATTTGCCAAATCCCTGGGAAGTGAGTTGTTTGTTTAGTTCTTTTGCGGCAAATGGAGTCTTGGCAAATACAAGAATTCCTTTAACTGGCTGGTCTAAGCGGTGAATTACTGCGAGGTAGGGTTCTCCTTGGGAAGGATTGGATTGATATATGTGATTTTTTAATAAATTTACCATATCGGGACTGCCGATTCGTTTGCTTTGAGTTGCGATTCCGTGGGGTTTTACGCATACAAGGATATGGGAATCTTCGTATAATATTTCCAGAGTATTTGCTGCCATATATAATTCTCCTTGACTTTGATTCTTTTCGCTCTTATCATTTAACCATAGTGTGAAAGAATATGCAAATGAAACGAGGAAGAATGTTATGGATTATATATTGTTGATAGTAGGGTTTGTTCTGCTGATTAAGGGCGCGGATTTTTTTGTGGATGGAAGTTCGAGCGTTGCAAAAATACTGAAAGTTCCAACGATTATTATTGGACTTACTGTTGTGGCTTTTGGAACCAGTATGCCGGAACTATCGGTCAGCGTCACGGCAGCAATACAGGGGAGTAATGATCTGGCGGTTAGTAATGTTTTGGGGTCAAATATATTCAATCTTCTGGTAGTGCTTGGCTGTTGCGCGTTAGTGAATCCAGTGCAGGCAAAATGGTCTTTGCTAAAGAAAGAATTTCCTTTCTCGATTTTTATCGCGGTAATTTTGCTTTTGCTGGATTCGGATTTTTCCATTGCAAAAGTTTTAAGCGGAGAAGGGACTTTTGTTCTTGGAAGATGGGGCGGACTTTTATTTCTGATATTATTTGCTGTATTTCTCTATGCGACGGTAAGAGATGCTCTTGCGTCAAGAAATGAAGTGTCTGAAGTGGAAGAGGATTATAAAGTGATGAGTCCGATGAAAAGTGCATTATATATAATCGGAGGGCTTGCTGGGATTGCGCTGGGTGGCGATCTGGTTGTAGACAGTGCTTGTAATATTGCTGAAACATTCGGGCTTAGTCAGACCTTTATTGGCTTGACAATTGTGGCCCTTGGAACCTCTCTGCCGGAATTAGTGACTTCTATGGTTGCGGCAGGGAAAGGCGAAAATGATCTTGCAGTGGGAAATGTGGTTGGCTCGAATATATTTAATATATTGCTGATTTTAGGAATATCTTCTGTGATCACACCGATTACATTGGATGTTACAGCGGTTTATGATACCGTCTTGTTAATTGTAGCAAGTTTGATCGTTTATTTTTCGGCAATCAGCAAGCGAGAGATTCGAAGAACAGAGGGAGCTTTGTTTTTGATTGCCTATCTGGCGTTTTTTGTGTATATTTTGATTCGATAGTGGCATGTTTTGTCTTGACAAATAAAAAACAATGGATTAAAATTACGTTTAATCGAATAACCTGCTGGCAATGATGGTTGCAGAAGGCAGGATGGGTGAAGAAGAGGAATAGTAATTACGGATGCAATTCTACAGAGAGGGAATCCTTTGGCTGAAAGATTCTTGTATTGATAAGTAATGAACCTACCTTGGAGCCCCTGTATGAAAGTACAGCGTGACACTAGCGTTAATGGTGGTGAGAGAGAGCTGCGAGAGGGTCGCAGTTAACTAGGGTGGTACCGCCGAGCTTTTCGGTCCCTTTGATGGGAACGAGAAGCCCGGTGTTTTTTGTTTTATTTAAAGTCAAAACATTTGACAAAGAGCAGATTGGTTCCCGGCTAAAATTATCGTGGGGCAAGGGCCCTGCTGGAAAAGAAAAGGAGAAGAGAAACATGGCAAAGGAAAAATTAGTAAAAAATATCACACCACGTGATGAAAATTTTGCACAATGGTACACAGATGTTGTTCGTGAAGCACAACTGTGTGATTATTCAAGCGTGAAAGGATGCTTGAATTATCTGCCAAATGGTTATGCAATCTGGGAACTGATTCAGGCAGATCTGGACAGACGTTTTAAAGAGACAGGTGTGGAAAATGTATATCTACCAACCTTGATTCCGGAAAGTTTGCTGGAAAAGGAGGCTGAACATATCGAAGGATTTGCACCGGAAGTTGCCTGGGTAACTCATGGCGGTATGGAAAGATTGCAGGAAAGAATGTGTATTCGTCCTACATCTGAGACGTTGTTCTGTGATTTGTGGGCTAAGACAGTTCGTTCTTATAGAGATTTACCAAAAGTATGGAATCAGTGGAATTCTGTTCTTCGTTGGGAAAAGACAACAAGACCGTTTTTACGTTCAAGAGAATTCCTGTGGCAGGAAGGCCATACTCTTCATGCAACCTATGAGGAAGCTGAAGAAAGAACCATCCAGATGTGGCAGGTATATAAAGACTGCTATGCTGAGACGTTGGCAATGCCTTTCGTAGCAGGAAGAAAAGCGGAACATGAAAAATTTGCAGGTGCACAGGATACCTACACAATCGAAGCGCTGATGCATGATGGAAAAGCACTACAGTCCGCGACCAGCCATTTCTTCGGAAGTGGATTCCCAGATGCATTTGGCATTAAATATGTGGATAAGAATAATCAGCTTCACAGTTGTTACGAGACTTCCTGGGGATGGTCTACCAGAAGTATCGGCGGCCTGATCATGGTACATGGTGATGACGATGGATTGGTTCTTCCTCCACACGTTGCACCAGTTGAATGCCGTATTATTCCAATTGCACAGCACAAAGAAGGCGTGCTTGACAGAGCATTTGCACTGCTGGATGAATTGAAAAAAGCCGGTTATAGAGTGAAGATTGATGATTCTGATAAGAGTACTGGATGGAAATTCTCTGAGCAGGAAATCCTTGGTATTCCTACCCGTATTGAGATTGGTCCAAAGGATATTGAGAAGAACCAGGTTGTAGTCGTACGTCGTGATAACCGTGAGAAGATTGTAGTATCTCTGGACGAAATTGCCACAAAATTACGTGACATCTTAGAGCAAGAACAGCAGGATATGTATGACAGAGCAAATGACTTCTTACAGAGCCATATTGATACAGCAACAACGATGGACGAAATGAAAGAAAAATTCCAGGCAAACCGTGGTTTCGTAAAAGCTTGCTGGTGCGGAGATCCAGAATGCGAAGGTGAAGTAAAATACGTCACAGGTGGAGCTGCGACCAGATGTCTGATCGAAGATGAAGAAATGATTTCAGACAAATGTATCTGGTGCGGAAAACCAGCAAAACACATGGCATATTGGGGCAAATCATACTAAGCTCCTTAGTTGGGGACGGGGGTTTTTTCAATTTCCTCCGTCCCAAATTAAAATATCCGTGTCCCTAATTCGTTTTGTGGTGTCCCTCTTTGCAAAGGAGGGAGAAAAATGCCAAGAAGAGCAAGACAGGAAAGTTCGACCGGAATGTACCATGTAATGGTGCGTGGATTAAATAAAATGCCGGTTTTTAAAGAAAAAGGGGAAAAAACCCGTATCATCAATTTGATTCGAGAGAATCTTTCTGAGTATGAGGTGGCTATTTTAGCATATTGCATAATGCCAAATCATTTTCATATGTTAATCAAAGCTGATTTGAAAGAATTAGCGTCATTTATGGCTAAAGTCTTAGCCGCATTTGCACATTATTATAATTATAAACATCATAGAATTGGATATGTTTTTCAGGACAGATTTAAGAGCCAATGCGTAGAAAAGGAAAGTTATTTTTGGAACTGCCTTCGATATATCCACAGAAATCCGGCGAAAAATGGAAGCGTGAAAGAAATGTTGGATTATAAATACAGTAGTATGTCAGAATTTTACAGAGGAGTTCGAGACATTCTGGATGAGAAGGCTTTTTTGATGGTAAATCAAAAGTTTCACACAAATCAGGATTTCCTTGAATTCCACAGATTTGAGAGTTGGGATATATTTGACGATGTGGATGAGGATATGGAAAAAAACAACATGAGAATTGCAAAGGAAATTCTTGCAGAATACAAGTGGAAATATAATTTGCGGGAGGAAGAATTGTTTAATTATGTGGAGATAAGAAAAGAATATAAAAAAGAACTAATGAAAGTTTTGCAAATATCACAGAAAAAAGTAATGATTATTATGCAAAATATTAGAGGAGGATTAATAGGGACAGGGTAAAATGAAAAAGGGACACGGTTATTTTAATTTGGGACGGAGGAATTTGAAAAAACCCCCGTCCCCATGTTATGATGGTGTATAGATGAATGTGAGGGAGGATGAGATTGTGGGAAACCTGAATATACAATTGCCGACGAATGTAAGGATGATTATTGAGACGTTGCAGGGACATGGATATGAGGCCTATGCTGTTGGTGGATGTGTCAGGGATTCGATTCTCGGCAGAGAACCGGAAGATTGGGACATTACAACGTCTGCTATGCCGCAGGAAACGAAATCTTTGTTTCATAAGACATTTGACACTGGAATCGAACATGGGACGGTCACGGTGCTCCTTGACAAAGAAGGATATGAAGTGACAACGTATAGAATTGATGGCAAATATGAAGATAGCCGTCATCCGAAGGAAGTAACGTTTACGCGAAGTCTGAAAGAAGATTTGCTGCGGAGAGATTTTACGATTAATGCGATGGCTTACAATGACAAAGATGGGCTCGTGGATATCTTTGGCGGTGTGGAGGATTTAAATAAAAAAATAATACGATGTGTGGGAAATGCGAGGGAACGTTTTTCCGAAGATGCACTTAGAATTCTTCGGGGAATTCGATTTGCGGCTCAGCTTGGCTTCTCGATAGAGGAGGAGACGCGGTGCGGGATGCAAGAACTGGCCCCTACGCTTTACAATATCAGCGCAGAGCGGATACAAGTGGAGTTGGTGAAAATGCTCACTTCGGCGCGGCCAGAGTTATTGCGGGACGCATATGATCTTGGTATTACGAAGATATTTTTGCCGGAATTTGACCGTTTAATGGTTACAGAACAAGAGACGCCGCATCATATGTACAATGTGGGAGAGCATACATTACATGCATTGCAGAATGTACGTGCCGATAAGGTGCTGCGATTAACGATGTTGCTGCATGATATGGGAAAGCCGGCGTTAAAAACCATGGATGAAGCAGGTGTGGCGCATTTTAAAAAGCACGCTCTAGAAAGTGAAATTATTGCAAAATCAATATTGAGAAGATTAAAATTTGACAATAATACGATTGGTAAAGTGACGAAATTGGTGCGTTACCATGATTATCGAATGCCTGCAACGGCTAAGAATGTCCGCCGTGCAATGAATATAATCGGAGAGGATCTGTTCCCATATTATATGGAGGTCCGCCGTGCAGATATACTCGCGCAGAGTATGTATCAGAGAGAAGAAAAAGTGAAAAATCTGAATGATATCGAAAAGTTGTATCAGGAAATAGTAGAGACTGGGCAGTGTGTATCATTAAAAAATCTGGCCGTTACAGGAAAGGATTTGATTGAAGCAGGGATGAAACCGGGAAAAGAAATCGGAGATAAATTGAACGAACTGTTGGAAATGGTAATAGAGAATCCTGAATTAAATGGAAAAAACGAACTTTTAAAAAAACTTAAATAAGCTCCTAATCATATTTTATCTTTTTGCATCATACGCTAGAGAGAATATGTAATGTAGAGTGCAGGGGATGGATATGCAGGAGTATGAACAAAGTATATTAGAACAATATGATATTGAAGTCAGCGGCACCCGCAAGACCAGGGGTGCTATTTTATGCGACACAGTTGAAGGAATTCTGTTGCTTAAGGAAGTAAAAGTGTCCAAAAAACGTATTCCTGCGTTATATGAGTTACATGAATATCTTCAGAATCAGGGGTATACACGAACGGATCGGATTGTGCTGACGAAGACGGGGGAATTTCTCTCAGTCTTGGAAGATGGAAGCAGATATGTGTTGAAGCTATGGTTTCGGGGACAGGAATGTGATATTAAGAAACCGTCAGAGCTTTTGGCAGCTTCGGGGAATCTGGCGAAACTGCATACCCTGATGTGTCATAGGATGGAGCATAGTGTGATGCCGGGTGCACATCTTGAAGAGGAGTACCTGAGGCATAATCGAGAATTAAAAAAAGTAAGAAGATTTGTGCGTGGCATCTCTCCCAAGGGGGCGTTTGAATCCTCCTTTTTAAAATATTTTGACCAGATGTATCAATGGGCGGCGATAGCATTAGAGGAATTGGAGAACTCAGATTACGAGAAGCTTTATCAGGAGAGTGTGGAAAATTGCTGTATGACCCATGGGGAATACAATTATCATAATGTCCTGATGCTCTCAGGAAATAATTTTTTGGCAAATGGGAGTTCGGGGAGCGGCAATTATAGAAAAGAGCCCTATGGTATTGCTACAACGAACTTTGAAAAATTTAAACGAGATGTCCAAGTTGAAGATTTGTATTATTTTTTGCGTAAAGTTATGGAAAAGCATGGGTGGAGAGAGAGACTGGGTGATAATATGTTGAATGCATATTCAGCAATCCGCCCACTTACAGATTCAGAGATGGAGTATCTGAAGATTCGGTTGATTTATCCGGAAAAATTCTGGAAAATCGCAAATTCATACTACCATTCAAATAAAGCATGGATATCCACGAAGAGTATTGAAAAACTGGAGCTGGCAATTAGGCAGACAGAAGAAAAGAAGCGATTTTTAGAGGATATATTTTCTTTTCATTTGTAGATTCCTGTTGTATAATAGAATCATTAAGGACAGGAGGTACGACAATGGAATATCGTGAAAATTATGAAGCGTGGTTGAGCAATCCATATTTCGATGAAACTACAAAAGCGGAACTAAAGAGTATTGCAGAGGATGATAAAGAGATCAAAGAGCGTTTTTACAAAGATCTTGAGTTTGGAACTGCCGGACTTCGGGGAATTATCGGTGCAGGAACGAACCGCATGAATATCTATACTGTAAGAAAAGCAACCCAGGGACTTGCCAATTATATTATTAAGAAGGGCGAGCAGGGCAAAGGGGTAGCAATCGCTTATGATTCTCGTCGTATGTCTCCAGAGTTCGCGAACGAGGCAGCTTTGTGCCTGGCGGCAAATGGAATTAAGGCATATGTGTTTGAATCCTTGCGTCCAACACCGGAATTGTCTTACGCAGTGCGTTCTCTGGGCTGTATCGCCGGAATCAATATTACAGCCAGCCACAATCCACCGGAATACAATGGATACAAAGTATACTGGGAAGATGGCGCACAGATTACACCACCTCACGATAAAGGAATTATGGATGAGGTAAAGGCTGTTGTAGATTACAATACTGTTAAGACAATGGATCAGGAAGAAGCAAAGAAGGCTGGCCTGTATCAGGTTATTGGCGCAGATGTAGATGATGGATACATAGCAGAACTGAAGAAACAGGTAATTCATCAGGATTCTATTGATGCGGTCGGAAAGGATCTGAAGATTGTATACAGCCCGCTTCACGGAACTGGCAATATCCCTGCAAGACGTATATTGAAGGAACTGGGATTTGAGAATGTATATGTAGTAAAAGAACAGGAGCTTCCAGACGGTGAATTCCCAACAGTTTCTTATCCGAATCCAGAAGCAGAGGAAGCATTTGAACTGGGATTGAAACTTGCCAGGGAAGTAGATGCAGATCTGGTACTTGCTACAGACCCGGATGCTGACCGTCTTGGCGTGCGTGTAAAGGACAAAGATGGCGTTTATCATACATTGACTGGAAATATGTCCGGCTGCCTGTTGGCAGATTATGAGATTGGACAGCGCAAAGCTCTCCAGGGACTTCCGGATGATGGTTATCTGATCAAGACAATCGTTACCTCCAATCTGGCAGATGCAATCGCGAAGGGATATGATATCGGTCTGATTGAAGTACTGACAGGATTTAAATTCATCGGACAGCAGATCTTAAAATTCGAGACCACAGGTAAGGGAAGCTATCTTTTTGGATTTGAAGAAAGTTACGGATGCCTGATCGGAACTCATGCAAGAGATAAAGACGCAATTGTTGCCACAATGGCATTGTGTGAGGCTGCTGCATATTACAAGACGCAGGGAAAGACTCTGTGGGATGCAATGGTGGACATGTATGATAAATATGGCTACTATAAAGACGACATTCAGTCTATTACGTTAAAAGGAATCGAAGGACTTCAGAAGATTCAGGAGATCCTGGAGACGCTTCGCAAGAACCCACCGACAGAGGTTGGCGGATATAAGGTGCTGAAGGCAAGAGATTATCAGGCTGATACCATCAAAGATATTGCGACTGGCGAAGTAACTACTACTGGCCTTCCAAAGTCTAATGTATTATATTATGATCTGACAGATGATGCATGGCTGTGTGTAAGACCTTCCGGAACAGAGCCAAAAGTAAAATTCTACTATGGAATAAAGGGCACATCTCTGGCAGATGCAGATGAAAAATCAAGCAAACTGGGAGAAGAAGTTTTGTCCATGATTAACACAATGCTTTAAGTTATTAAAAAAGTGTGAAAAACCCTGAAAATACGGGGCAAAACTGAGAAATCACCTTGACATTTACATGGAAAACAGGTATAACTGTAACTAAAGGCGTTTCATTTAAATTGTTATGAAAGTCGCGTTAAATTAGTAGAATTAAATAAATAAGGGATTCTATATGTAAACAAGAGGAGGAAATCATCCATGAACAAAACAGAATTAGTAGCAGCAATCGCTGACCAGGCAGAATTATCAAAGAAGGATTCTGAGAAAGCATTAAAAGCATTTATCGATGTTGTAACAGAAGAATTAAAGAAAGAGCATAAAGTTCAGTTGGTAGGATTCGGAACTTTCGAAGTTAGCAAGAGAGCAGCAAGAGAAGGAAGAAATCCACAGACTGGTAAGACAATGAAGATTGATGCTTGCAAAGCACCAAAATTCAAAGCTGGTAAAGCATTAAAGGACGCTGTTAACGAATAATTCGGTGAGCTGATATGGAATAAGATTAAGGGTATCTCAAAAGCCGTAAAAGGCTTGAGAGATACCCTTTATTACTCTATAAGAAAATCTGTTCTTATCAGGTTTTTGAGCTGATACGAAAAGTGAAGGAATACGGAGAAGGAGAGAATATGAGATTAGACAAATTTTTAAAAGTATCCCGTTTGATTAAGAGAAGAACGGTGGCTAATGAGGCGTGTGATGCGGGTCGTGTGCTGGTCAATGGCAATGTGGCAAAAGCTTCGGTGAAAGTAAAACCAGGAGACATCATTGAGATTCAGTTTGGAATGAAAACGGTCAAAGTGGAAGTTCTGGATATCCAGGAGACTACGAAGAAAGAAGAAGCGAAAGACTTGTTCCGGTATTTGTAATAAATAGAAACAACCTTTCATAAGATAATTAAGAAAGGTTGTGAGGCACATGGAAGAAAGAACGGTACAAAAAAATCACAAACTGGTGATCAATAATCGAAAAACCAGTCTGGTGACAGGAGTTATTGATGTACTATCCTTTGATTTAAATGAAATATTATTGGAGACGGAACAAGGGATGTTGATGGTAAAAGGCAGTGATCTGCATGTGAATCGCTTAAGCCTTGAGAAGGGAGAAGTGGATCTGTCGGGGAATATCGACAGTGTCGCTTATTCTGAAGTGCAAGGCTACGGAAAACATCAGGAAAATCTATTCTCAAAACTATTCCGGTGATGCCATGCCGGGAATTGAAGAAGAGATGATGATATTTCTGGCAGCAGTTTTTTCTGGTGCCATTGTGCGTCTTACCTATCGGTGTATCAGCTGCTTTCGTCAGATTGTAAAGCATAGACGATATGCAGTAGAAGCTGAAGATCTAGTCTTTTGGACAGGAGCAGCTATATATTTGTTTGTGCAGATTTACCACACAAGTGATGGTAGCATACGATGGTATTTTGTACTAGGTGTTGTGGTTGGGGCGGTTTTTATGACGTTTTTTTTGAATTGTTTGGAAAAGATGCACAAAAAAATCTACGTTTATAAGAAAAAAGAATTTCAGTCAAAAGCTTGATAAAAAAAACAAAAAAAGTTAATATATTATTATTAATCGGGCGAGTATTGCTGGCAGGGGTGCCGGCGTAAGGGTGAGTAATAATTATGAGTGGTATGAAGCAAAGACGTCGCAGAAGACGGACTAAGAAAAGTATGCAGCGCCATAAAAGGAGCGTTTTTGCAGTATGTGCCGTTGTTTTTCTATTGTTTGCGGTGATATCCGTCAATAGCATGACATTAAGGGCTAAGGATCAGTCTTATCAGGCACAGGAGCAGGAACTGGAAGAACAGATTAAGGAAGAGAAGGCGCGTTCGAAAGAAATCGAAGATCTTGAAGAGTACGTGGGTACGGATGAATATGTAGAAGATGTGGCAAAAGAGAAGCTGGGTCTTGTACATGAAAATGAGATCATTTTCAAAGCAAAATAATGAACAGAAGATAAGCTTTAGGAGACAAAATTCCTAGAGCTTTTTTATTTTTTACCGTTGAAAGGGGAGCAAAGAATGACGGAAATAAAAGAAAAAGAACCTTTTTTGAATCCATATGTGATCCAGATGGACAAGTTTGCGGATTCATTGATGCATTTGTCGAAGACATTTCTTACTTTAGAAGATTATAAGGGGACATTTTCGAAAGAAGAGATTGAAGAAATGTTTCAAAAGGTTACGGATAAAGTATGCGAGAACTGTGAGAGGAAGGAGTGGTGTCTGGGAGAAAACCGAGTGCATACCTATCAGATGGTATATGAGATATTGTGTGCGGTTGAGGAATATGGAGCAGAGCTGAATATTGAATTGAAAAGAAGTCTGCAGAAGCGATGCATTATGGCACCGCGGTTTTTGCGGGAGACTCTGGAAGTATTTGAGAATGCAAAAAAAATTCTGCTGTGGAACCATAAGATCGTACAGAATCGGGAAGGATTCGCCAGGCAGCTGAAGTATTTTGCCAAGATGATCCAATATACTACCCGAGAACTTGATGCAGGAATATTTGAAGATGAACATCTGGAAAAGCGATTGAAAACCCATTTGAAGAAAGCTGGTGCAAAGATGTTGTCTTCGGTGTTCTATATCACGCCGCAAGGAAAGTATGAGATTCATCTTACAGTAAAAGCGGCAAAAGGGCACATCATTGCCACAAAAGAATTGGCGGCTCTGGTTGGAGATCTGATGGGGAGGGTAATGATGCCCAGACAGGGAGAACGTCCGGTGGTGGGAGAGGAATATTCTACCATTGCCTGCGTTGAAAGCGCCAGATATCACACGCTTCAGGGTGTGGCAAAGATTGGCAAAGGATGTGAGAAGATCTCTGGTGACACCTTTTTGATGAAAGATCTTCCGGGCGGAAAAAAGGGAATTGTATTGTCAGACGGTATGGGCTCAGGAGAAGAAGCGTTTCGTGAGAGTGCGATGGTTGTTGAGATGCTGGAGGAACTCTTAGAAGCAGGGTTCCCGGTCAGAACGGCAATTCAGCTGATGAATACAGCATTGGTCATTGGAAGGGAAGAAGTGAGGTTTTCAACTGTGGATGCATGCCTGTTCGATCTCTATAGCGGCACCTGTGAATTTGTAAAAGCAGGGGCTTCTACAACATTTATCAAGCGGAAAGATTCTGTTGAGAAGATTAGTTCCACAACACTTCCAGTCGGTGTCTTACAGGAGTTGGAGATTGATGTGGAGACAAAAGAGTTGACGTCGGGAGATTATGTGATTATGGTAACAGATGGAGTAATCGATGCTCTGCCGGTGGGAGAGCAGGAAGCGTTGATGTGTACCTTTATACAGGATTCCGATATTGTGAATCCGAAAGAACTGGCTCACCATATTCTGGGGCAGGTACTGGAATGGACGGGAGAGGTGCCGATGGACGATATGACGGTGCTCGCAGTGGGGATGTGGAAATTATAAGGAAAACTTGCTTTTTATAGTAAAATTCTATATATTAAAGATATTCATTAGCAGACTAAAGAAGGATAGACAGATGTATCAGCGGGTCAAAGAGTATATTCAGAGATATCACATGCTGGAAAAAGAGGATAAAGTGGTGACAGGCGTATCGGGAGGAGCAGATTCCATATGCCTTCTTTTCATGCTTATAGAATTACAGAAGGAATTGGGATTTTCTATTGTGGCTGTGCATGTTCATCATGGCCTTCGGGAAGGGACCGCGGATGCGGATGCGGATTATGTTCAGAAAGTCTGCCGGGAACAGGGGGTAGACCTTCGGATTTTCCGGGAAGATGTGAAGAAGTATGCTAAGGAGAATAAGCTGACATTGGAAGAGGCCGGGAGAAATATCCGCCGAATACGGTTTGGACAGGTATTAGAAGAGAGTGGCGGAACGAAGATTGCACTTGCCCATCATCAGAATGATAATGCAGAGACACTGATCTGGAATCTGTGTCGTGGATGTGGACTGAAAGGAATGGGAGGAATTGCGCCGGTAGATGGAGTATATGTGCGGCCGCTTTTATGTCTGAAGAGAAAAGAAATTGAATCATATCTTGCAGAACGGGGAATATCTTATTGTACGGATGAGACGAATCTGGAAGACGATTATACGCGCAATCGTATTCGAAGTCATGTGATCCCATATCTGGAAGAGCAGATTAATCAGCAGACGGTAGAACATATGGCAGATACGATGGAACAGATGCGTAAGCTGGGTGAATTCGTAGAGCAGGAGACCAGGCGGCACGCACGGCAATGTATCCGATATGTGCACGGCAATCAGGCAATATTGAATGCAGAAGCTTACGGGAAAGCTCCCGAGGCGTTGCAAGCGTATATGATTCATGAGATGCTGTGTCAGATTGCAGGAAGACGAAAGGATATAGAATCTGCGCATGTCCGGGCGGTGATGGAGCTTATCGAAAAGCAGGTGGGACGAAGAGTAGATCTTCCCTACCACATGCAGGCCAGACGATGCTATGAAGGGATCGTTCTGTCAAAGACTACAGATGTGGATACGATAGAGGATATATCGGCGGAAGAACCGGCAACGTTTCGGATCTTTGAACGACAGTCGGATATAGTAATATTTCCGAAAAAAACCTACACGAAATGGTTTGACTATGATATAATAAAAAATACTGTAAAAATAAGGCATAGAGCGCCCGGAGATTATCTCACGATTGATAAAAACGGAGACACTCAGAAGTTAAAGCAGTATTTTGTGAATGAAAAGATACCCCGGGAAGAAAGAGATCAAGTGTGGCTTGTAGCTGACGGATCGGAGATTATGTGGATCGTCGGGTATCGACAGAATCAGAAATATCAGGTAACTGAACATACCAGAAGAATTATGGAAATTCATTTTCATGGAGGAAAAAAAGATGGCAGAGAGCATTAAAGTGTTGGTCCCAGAAGCGGAAGTAGCAAAACGAATCGAAGAATTAGGTAAAAAAATCAGTGAAGATTACGCAGGTAAGCAGGTGCATTTAATCTGCGTGCTCAAAGGCGGAGTATTCTTCATGTGTGAACTGGCAAAACGAATCAGTGTGCCAGTATCCATGGATTTTATGAGTGTCAGTAGTTATGGCGATGGCACTTCATCCAGCGGTGTGGTAAAGATCGCGAAAGACCTGGATGAATCATTGGAAGGTAAAGATGTGCTTGTAGTAGAGGATATCATTGATTCAGGAAGAACGCTGTATTATCTTCTGGACATTCTGAAAAAGAGAAATCCAAAAAGTATGAGATTGTGTACACTTCTTGATAAACCTGACCGCAGAGTCAGAGATGTAAAGGTAAATTATGTGGGATTTGAGATCCCGGATGAATTTGTCGTAGGATATGGTCTGGATTATGCACAGAAATATAGAAACCTGCCTTACATCGGAGTTGTAGAAGGAGTGGAGTAGAAAGGGGCTTTAAACATTGAACGATAAAAGGACGAGAGGACTGAGCGGTGCGACTGTTCTGATGTTTGTCGTATTTTTATTTGCGGCATTCTGGTTCACCAATCAAGTTGATCAGAAAGAAAAAGAGATATCCTGGAAACAGTTTGAACGCCTGGTTGTAAGTGAGGATGTAGAATCTGTTACGATTACACAGAATAAGAATGTTCCAACTGGAAGAGTAGAGATACAGATGAAGAGCCACGGAGACGAAGAAGGCGAAGTGAAGTGGCTGTATGTGTCAGATGTGAATGATATTCAGGATTATCTGAAAGAGAAGCAGATTGATTATGCCATGCCGGATGTACCGCAGGACAGTTGGATAGGTACGACTTTAGTGCCGCTTTTGGTAACACTTTTAGGTATTGTGCTGATCTTTTCGCTTATGAATCGCCAGGGCGGTGGGGCTAATGCCAAAGCGATGAATTTTGGAAAGAGTCGTGCGAAGCTTAGCACAGGCAACGACAAAAAGATTACATTTGCGCAGGTGGCAGGTCTGAAAGAAGAGAAAGAAGAACTGGAGGAGATTGTAGATTTCCTGAAGGCTCCGAAAAAGTATATCCAGGTAGGAGCTAGAATTCCCAAAGGAGTACTGCTTGTCGGCCCTCCGGGAACTGGAAAAACATTGCTTGCCAAAGCGGTCGCCGGAGAAGCAGGAGTACCGTTCTTTACAATATCTGGTTCGGATTTTGTGGAAATGTTTGTCGGAGTAGGTGCTTCCCGAGTGAGGGATCTGTTTGAAGAGGCAAAGAAAAACGCGCCATGTATTATATTTATCGATGAGATCGATGCTGTGGCAAGACGCCGTGGAACTGGTATGGGCGGAGGCCATGATGAAAGGGAGCAGACATTAAATCAGCTGCTGGTGGAGATGGATGGCTTTGGTGTGAATGAAGGCATCATTGTAATGGCTGCGACCAACCGTGTTGATATTCTTGACCCGGCAATTCTTCGTCCGGGACGTTTTGACCGTAAGGTTATGGTAGGAAGACCGGATATCAAAGGACGAGAAGAGATCCTGAAAGTTCATGCCAAGGGCAAACCATTGAGTGAAGAGATTGATCTGAAGCAGATTGCACAGACGACGGCAGGTTTCACGGGGGCAGATCTTGAGAATCTTCTGAATGAAGCGGCAATCCTGGCGGCTAAGAGTGATCGGATATATCTGAAGCAGGAAGATATTCAGAAAGCATTTGTTAAAGTTGGAATCGGTGTGGAGAAGAAAAGCCGTGTTATCTCTGATAAAGAGAAGAGAATTACTGCGTTCCATGAAGCCGGCCATGCAATTTTGTTCCATGTACTTCCGGATGTTGGACCGGTCTATAGTGTGTCGATCATTCCGACAGGAAGCGCAGGTGGCTATACAATGCCGTTGCCGGAAAATGATGAGATGTTTAACACCAAAGGAAAGATGCTTCAGGATATCACGGTAGCATTGGGTGGTCGAGTAGCAGAAGAAGAAGTGTTTGATGATATCACGAC
The DNA here is from genome assembly GCF_039832125.1 of Dorea chungnamensis. NCBI lineage: Bacteria > Bacillati > Bacillota > Clostridia > Lachnospirales > Lachnospiraceae > Dorea > Dorea chungnamensis. Next base: position 130,238 of record NZ_JBDOHT010000008.1, read on the forward strand.
AGGAGCTTCTCAGGATATCAAACAGGCGACTGGACTTGCAAAGTCTATGGTTACCAAGTTCGGTATGTCTGAGGCTGTTGGATTGATTAATTATGATGATGACAGTGATGAAGTGTTTATAGGAAGAGATCTTGCCCATACATCCCGTGGATATGGAGAAGGTGTGGCAACAGTGATCGATCAGGAAGTAAAACGTATTATTGATGAATGTTATGCAAGAGCCAGACATATCATCCACAAATACGATGATGTTCTCCACGCATGTGCAAACTTGTTGTTAGAAAAAGAAAAAATCTCAAGAGAAGAATTTGAATCATTATTTACTGGAGAAGTATCAGAAGCATAATACAAAAATGATGAATGAGAGAGGAAATGGATTGCATGAAAAAACAAGCGTTGTTTTGCGATGGGACTGCAAGCTATGTGATTCCACAGGAACCGCAGGAAAATGAGACCGTAATTTTACGTTTTCGTACGGCGAAGGATGATAAGGTGCGGGTGCGTCTGATGACGGCGGTCGGTGGATATGATATGGAAAAAGAGAGTACCAGTGGCGAGTTTGATTATTATATGATCAAATGGCGCCTGAATGAAGAACCTTTCCGTTATTGCTTTGAAATCAGGGATGATGATACGACCTGTTATTATAATAGATGTGGAGTTGCAAAAGAGATTGTAGAATTTTATGATTTTGTCATTGTGCCGGGATTTTCAACACCGGACTGGGCAAAAGGTGCAGTGATGTACCAGATTTTTACGGATCGTTTTTATAATGGCGATAAGACCAATGATGTAGAGACGAACGAATATTATTATATAGGCGGATACAGCCAGAAGGTAACTGACTGGGATAAGTATCCGGCCAATATGGGGGTACGGGAATTCTATGGGGGAGACCTGCAGGGAGTGATCAATAAGTTGGATTATCTGCAGGAACTCGGAGTAGAAGTACTATATTTTAATCCGTTATTTGTATCACCGTCGAATCATAAATATGATATTCAGGATTATGACTATATTGATCCACATTATGGTGTGATCGTGGAAGATGGTGGAGAAGTCCTGACGGATGGTGTGACAGAGAATAAAAAGGCGACAAAATATCAGAAAAGAGTAACGGATATTAAGAATCTGGAAGCCAGTAATCAACTATTCATCAAATTAGTGGAAGAACTTCACCGGAGGGGAATGAAGATTATTCTTGACGGCGTTTTTAATCATTGTGGCTCTTTTAATAAGTGGATGGATCGAGAGAGAATCTATGAAGGACAGGAAGATTATGAACCTGGTGCATATACTTCGCCGGATAGTCCATACCGGAGCTATTTCCGATTCTTCAAAGAGGAACCGGAGAATTGGCCGTATAATTATAATTATGATGGCTGGTGGGGCCATGATACCCTTCCTAAGTTAAATTACGAAGATTCTGTTAAATTAGAAAACTATATTCTGTATATTGGAAGAAAATGGGTATCCCCACCGTATAATGTAGACGGATGGCGTCTGGATGTGGCGGCGGATCTTGGAAGAAGCAATGATTATAATCATCGTTTCTGGAAAAAATTCCGCAGAGCCGTCAAAAATGCCAATCCAAATGCGTTGATTCTTGCGGAGCATTATGGCGACCCAAGTGAATGGCTCCGGGGAGATGAGTGGGATACGGTCATGAACTATGATGCGTTTATGGAGCCGGTGACCTGGTTTTTGACGGGTATGGAGAAGCACAGCGATGAATCGCGGGAAGAACTGTTGGGCAATGCAGATAACTTTGTGGCATCCATTTCCCATCATATGTCCAATATGTTGACGCCTTCTCTCCAGGTTGCGATGAATGAATTGTCGAATCACGACCATTCCAGATTTCTGACCCGTACGAATCACATGGTTGGGAGAGTTGAACATCTTGGGCCGAAGGCTGCCAATAATTATGTAAATCTTGGAGTGATGCGCGAAGCTGTTGTGATGCAGATGACCTGGGTCGGAGCGCCAACTGTTTATTATGGAGACGAAGCTGGCGTATGTGGATTTACAGATCCTGATAATCGGCGCACTTACCCATGGGGTCATGAAGATAAGGAGCTGATTGCATTTCATCGAGAGATGATTCGGATTCACAAAGAACATCCGGCTCTTAGGACTGGTTCCCTGAATATGCTGTATTGGGATGAAAATATTCTGGCATATGGCCGTTTTCTGGAAGAAGACAAGGTCATCGTTATTATCAATAACCGCAGTGAGCTTGCGCAGGTAACTGTGCCGGTATGGCAGGCAGAGATTCCGATGAAGTGCAGAATGAAGAAGTTGATGTATTCTTATCTGGACGGATATTCGACGAATTATGATGAATTCCTCGTAGAAGATGGCGAAGTGGTGGCCAATATGGGTGCACATTCAGCGCTTGTACTTAGTATGAGGGACATGGATAAGCAGACTTGCCCAAATCAGAATGAAAGTAATGAAAAGAGTTTATAGAAGAAAAGAAAGGGAAGAAGGTCTTAAGATGCGAGGTGTCAATGCCGGATATTCACGCAAACCTGTATTGTCAGATCTTCCAGAAGAGACTGTTGTACGTTTGAAAGATACATTAAAACAATACGGATACCTGAATTAATTCCTTAACATAAGAAGAAAAAGGAAAACGTCCTCTGGTAATTTGCAGACGTTTTCCTTTTCCTTTTTTTCTGTGGCAGACACTAGAAAGCAATTATTATTTCGATAGTACTTCTACACCATCTTCTGTAATCAGTACCATGTATTCAATCTGGGCAGACAGGCTATCATCCATAGTATAGACGGTCCAGCCATTCTCTTCGTCGATGAAGAAATCAGGGCTGCCTTCGTTGATCATTGGTTCGATGGTGAACATCATGCCTGGAACCAAAACCATTTCACTTCCCTTAGGAGTTACATAGCTGACAAAAGGGTCTTCGTGGAAAGCAAGGCCAATGCCGTGGCCTCCAATTTCTTCGACAACAGAGTAGCCATTCTTTTGTGCGTGAGAGTTAATTGCGTAAGCAATATCCCCCAGGTGTCCCCAAGGTTTCGCCTCTTTGAGACCGAGTTCCACGCATTCCTTCGTTACCTGTACCAGCTTCGCTGCCTCAGGAGATACATCTCCGATAGTAAACATGCGGGAAGCATCTGAAAAATAACCATTCAGAATAGTAGATACATCCACATTGATGATATCCCCGTTTCTCAAAATCTCATCTTCGGATGGAATCCCATGGCAGATGACGTTGTTAATAGAGGTACATACGCTCTTTGGGAAACCTTCATAATTAAGCGGTGCTGGGATTCCGCCATGCTCCGTTGTGAAATCATAAACCAGTCTGTCAATTTCTGCTGTACTCATGCCCTCGTGAATATGGGCAGCCACATGATCCAGGACCGCTGTGTTCAAATCGGCGCTCTTTCTGATTGCTTCGATCTGCGCCGGAGTCTTTAAAAGAGAACGGTCAGGAACAATCTGTCCCTTGGCGGCCAGAGACCATAATTTTATATCCAGTTTATCCACAATATTACCTACTTTCTTTGCAAAATACTTTACTTATAATTATAGCATCCTTTGTCAAGAGGGGATGGGGTTTTTTCAAAAACCCCCGTCCTCTCCTTGTAATTGCATCATACTCTGTGATAAACTAAAGTGTAATAAGTTCGAGTGTGAAAGGAGCAGGCGTATGTTAAGAATAGGAATGCTTACAAGTGGAGGAGACTGCCAGGCTTTAAATGCAGCTATGCGTGGCGTTGTAAAAGGAATCTGTTCAAAGAGAGACGATGTTGAGATCTATGGATTTCAAGAAGGCTATAAGGGATTGATTTATTCTAATTTTAAGATGCTGACTTCCAGGGATTTCTCAGGAATTCTGACGGTTGGAGGAACAATTCTTGGGACTTCCAGACAGCCGTTTAAATTGATGAGAGTACCAGACGAGAACGGTTTGGACAAGGTTGAAGCAATGAAACATACTTATCACAAATTGAATCTGGATTGTCTCGTGGTACTTGGCGGTAATGGAACACATAAGACAGCGAATATGCTTCGCGAGGAAGGATTGAATGTCATTACACTTCCAAAGACGATTGACAACGATCTGTGGGGAACGGATATGACGTTTGGTTTCCAGAGTGCGGTAGATATTGCTACGGATACGATTGATAAGATTCACACGACTGCGACATCACACAGCCGCGTATTTATTGTTGAGATCATGGGACATAAAGTCGGATGGGTAACACTCCATGCAGGAATTGCAGGTGGTGCAGATATTATTCTGCTTCCTGAGATTCCATATGATATTGATGTGGTGGTGGATGCTATCAATAAGAGAAAAGCAGCAGGAAAGAGATTTACGATTATCGCTGTTGCTGAAGGTGCAATTTCAAAAGAAGATGCCAAGCTATCCAAAAAAGAGATGAAAGAGAAGGTAGCAAAGAAGAAATATCCTTCTGTTGCATATGAAGTGGCTGAAAGAATTCAGAAGAAGACAGATCAGGAAGTTCGTATTACTGTTCCGGGCCATACACAGCGTGGTGGTTCTCCGTGCCCGTATGACCGTGTGCTTGCAACGAGACTTGGTGCAGCAGCGGCAGAGGCAATTCTGGAAGGAAATTATGGCTGTATGATGGGCGTGAAGAAAAATGAAATTGTACGTGTTCCATTAGCAGAAGTTGCCGGTAAGCTGAAATATGTTGATCCGAATTCCAGCATTATCAAGGAAGCAGAGATGACGGGCATCAGTTTCGGTACAAAATAAAGACGTAAGAAGCGGGGAGTGTAGAGAATGTCATATACGGCATTATATCGAAAATTTCGTCCGGATGAGTTTGAGGATGTAAAGGGGCAGGATGCAATTGTAAAGACATTAAAAAATCAGATCATGGCAGACCGTATAGGACATGCATATCTGTTCTGTGGAACGCGGGGAACCGGGAAAACAACGGTGGCAAAGATATTTGCCAAAGCAGTTAATTGTGAACATCCAATTGACGGAAGTCCTTGCGGTGAGTGTGCCATGTGTAAAGCGATTGCGTCTGGAGCTTCTATGAATGTCATCGAGATTGATGCGGCATCTAACAACGGTGTGGATAATATCCGTGAAATCCGGGAGGAAGTGTCATATCGTCCGACGGAAGGACGCTACAAAGTATATATTATAGATGAGGTTCATATGCTCTCTATTGGAGCGTTCAATGCGTTGCTGAAAACTTTGGAGGAACCGCCGGAGTATGTTATCTTTATCCTGGCGACTACAGAAGCGCATAAAATTCCGATCACGATTTTGAGCCGATGCCAACGGTATGATTTTAAAAGAATTTCTATCGAAACTATTTCCGCAAGGCTTCGGGAATTAATTGATAAAGAACAGTGGGATGTAGAAGAAAAGGCGGTTCGCTATATTGCTAAGATGGCAGATGGCTCCATGCGAGATTCGCTTAGTCTTCTGGATCAATGTGTTGCTTTTTATATTGGAGAAAAACTGACCTATGACCATGTGCTGGAAGTCCTGGGGGCTGTAGATACAGAAGTGTTTAGCCGGCTTCTTCGGGAACTTCTGGTCATGGATGTGCATAAAGTGATTGAAACGGTAGATGAATTGGTCATGCAAGGCCGTGAACTGTCTCAGCTTGCAGCAGATTTTACCTGGTATCTCAGAAACTTGCTGCTGGTAAAAAGTTCTGATAATATGGAGGACGTACTGGATGTGTCCACAGAGAATCTGGTTCAGCTAAAAGAAGAGGCGCAGATGATTGACAATGAGACACTGATCCGTTATATTAGAATCTTCTCAGATCTTACCAATCAGTTGAAATACGCAAGCCAAAAAAGAGTTCTTTTGGAAGTGACATTGATTAAGTTGTGCAAACCAGAGATGGATCGGAATCCAGATGCTCTTCTGGATCGTATCCGGGCAATCGAAAAACAATTGGAAGAGGGTCTGCCGGAAGCCAAAGTAAAGGAAAGAGTTGTCTATGTAAATGGAGAGCAGGCGCAGCAGACATCGCAACAGTCAAAACCGGAGATTCCCAAGGCGCTGAATGAAGATGTGAAAGCAGTGGTGAAAGATTTTCGTGTGATTGCAAATGATGCCTCTCCGCTGCTTAGAACTTATCTTAAAAAGGCAAGACTTAGCGCAGGAGAAGGTAATCGTCTGCTTATTGTGCTCCCGGATGAAGTTAGTGCAAGCTTTGTCGCCGCAGCAGAACATAAGGCAGAGATTGAAGGGTTGATTGAAGAAAAGATTGGGAAGCGAATGGAAGTAGAAGTCCGACAATTAGAAGAAGGACGCAAGTTTGAGGATCATTTTGTTGATATTGAAAATCTGATCCACATGGATATAACAATAGAAGATGAGTAGGAGGATATGAATATGGCAAAAAGAGGTGGATTTCCAGGAGGCGGGATGCCGGGAAATATGGCGAATCTGATGAAACAGGCACAGAAGATGCAGCGCCAGATGGAAGAACAGGCAAAAGAGATGGAGACAAAAGAATTCAGTGCAACCGCGGGCGGCGGAGCTGTGGAAGTGACGGTCTCCGGCGCGAAGAAAGTATTGAAAGTAAAGTTAGCTGAAGAAGTGGTTGATCCGGATGATGTAGAGATGTTAGAAGATCTGATCGTTGCAGCGGTAAATGAAGCCATGGATAAAGTAGATGCTGAGTCGGCATCCGCAATGGCTAAGTTTACCGGCGGCATGGGCGGTCAGATGCCGGGATTATTCTAACGGGGAGTGCAAAATATGGATTACTACAGTAACCAGATGAGCAAATTAATTGAAGAATTGTCATGCCTTCCGGGCATAGGATCAAAGTCAGCGGCAAGGCTGGCTTTTCACTTGGTTCATATGCCTTTAGAAGATGTAAAAAGGCTGGCATCCACCATGGTCGAGGCAAGAGAGAACATCCGATATTGTTCAGAATGTTATACTCTGACGGATCAGGAAATGTGTCCGATCTGCAGTAATAGTAATCGAGATCACAAGACAATTATGGTCGTGGAAAATACCAGAGATCTGGCGGCATACGAAAAAACCGGCAAGTACGACGGCGTGTATCATGTACTTCACGGTGCAATCTCGCCCATGCTCGGGATCGGACCGGACGACATTAAGCTGAAAGAGCTTATGGAACGACTGCAGGGAGATGTAGAAGAAGTGATTATCGCCACTAATTCAAGTTTGGAAGGTGAGACCACTGCAATGTACCTTAGCAAGCTGATAAAGCCGACCGGAATTAAAGTCAGCCGGATTGCCAGCGGTGTCCCAGTGGGAGGAGATCTGGAATATATAGATGAAGTAACCCTGCTTCGGGCATTGGAAGGAAGAACACAATTGTAATTTGGGACGGGGGTTTTTTCGTTTTCCTCCGTCCCAAATTAAAATATCCCTGTCCCCAATTAGATTTACCCTGTCCCCAAATGAGGTGAGTGAGGATGAAAAAGAAGAAAATTACATCTATGGATATAGCTGAGGTAGCAGGGGTATCCCAGTCTACGGTTTCAATGGTCTTAAATAAAAAATACAATGTATCGTTTTCCAAGGAAACGGTGGAAAAAGTGGAACGTGCGGCCAGAGAACTGGGATATGTTCCGCCGAAGCGCAAGAAGAAAAAGGGCACAAAAAAGGAAAAATTATTGGTGGTATTCTGTTCGAATCTGACCAACCCGTATTATGTTATGTTGCTTCAGGGGATTGAATCCCGTGCTAAGGAGCAGGGATTTGGTCTGTTTGTATGCAATACGCAGCGTGATCTGAAGATGGAAGAACGATATCTGAAGATGATGTGGGAGCTGCGTCCCCTGGGAATTATCTATACTTGTAATCCGAGTCATTGTTTTATGGATCTGGTAAAGGAGTTGTCTCAGAAGATTCCGGTGGCGATTATTAATAATCAGAATGAAAAAATGAATGTAGATGCGGTGGAATTGGATAATTCTAAGCTTGGAAGAATTATGGCCCGTCACCTCCTGGAACTGGGGCATCGCAATGTGGCATATATTGCACCGCCTTTGACTGCGCGCCAAAAACAACGTTCCAAACGTGTAGAAGGATTTTTGAAAGAGTATGAAAAGGCTGGTTTGCGGGAAAATGTAATTATTAAGGCTGCGAAAGAAGAGATAGACCTTGATGTTGCTCTCATTGATTCGGAATATAAGATTGGCTATGATTTGACAAAAGAGCTTTTGCAGGAAAATCGGGAGATTACCGCGATTGTTGGACTGAACGATATGATTGCATTTGGAATTCTGGATGCGCTTCATGAAGCGAAGATAAAAGTTCCGTCAGAGATGTCCGTTATGGGTTGTGATAATACTTTGTTTGCCCGAATGCATAAAGTGGATCTTACGACGATTGAACATTTTGTTATTTTTAAGGGCAGAGATGCCTGCGATATTATTATGAAGAAAATCGCATCCCATGATACGAGATATTCAGAGATTGAGCCGATCAGCACATACCATGTAGAGTATGAACCACAGTTGATCATACGGGGAACAACATCTTATGCAAAAGAGAAAAGAAAAAAGAAAAATTAATTCATTTTGAAAAAATATTATTAATATTTTCCGGTAATGCATCTGGAAAAAATGCTGAAAGTGCGAGAATAAAAATCTGTTTATTAAGAAACGAAAGAAAAAAATAGAATAAAATAATTGATAAAATAAAATTATTAATAAACAAAATTATTAATAATAAATAAGCGCTATTGACCAATCTTCATGGTGTAAGTTATAATCCAATCATGAAGTAAATAGCGGATTTATAAGGAGGAAAAGCGAAATGAAATTTTTCATTGACACAGCGAAGGTAGAGGATATTAAGAAAGCAAATGACATGGGAGTAATTTGTGGTGTAACTACAAATCCATCTTTGATTGCAAAAGAAGGAAGAGTATTTGAGGAAGTTATCGCTGAGATCGCTTCTATTGTAGACGGTCCAATCAGTGGAGAAGTAAAAGCAACAACTGTTGATGCAGAGGGAATGATCGCAGAAGGAAGAGAAATCGCAAAGATTCACCCGAATATGGTTGTTAAGATTCCTATGACTGTAGAAGGACTGAAAGCTTGCAAACAGCTGACAGCTGAAGGAATCAAGACAAATGTGACATTGATCTTCACAGCAAATCAGGCACTTCTGGCAGCAAGAGCAGGCGCAACATATGTATCTCCTTTCTTAGGACGTCTGGATGATATCTCTGTAAGAGGTACAGACTTGATCGCAGAGATCGCAGAGATCTTCCGTGTTGCTGGAATAAAGACTGAAATCATCGCAGCAAGTGTACGTCATCCAATGCATGTAACAGACTGCGCATTGGCTGGTGCTGATATTGCAACAGTTCCGTATTCTGTAATTGAGCAGATGACAAAACATCCATTAACAGATGCAGGAATTGCAAAATTCCAGGCAGATTATAAAGCAGTATTTGGAGAGTAGGAGGCAGCTCATGAATAAGTTAGAGTTAATGAAGACAGCAAATGAGGTTCGCAAGGGTATTGTGACGGCTGTACACAGTGCAAAATCAGGACATCCAGGCGGCTCCTTATCTGCTGCAGATATCTATACCTATCTGTTTTTTGAAGAAATGAATATCGATCCGAAGGATCCGAAAAAAGCTGACCGCGACCGTTTTGTATTGTCAAAAGGTCACACTGCACCGGGATATTATTCTACCTTGGCACACAGAGGGTTCTTCCCGGTAGAAGATCTTACCACATTGCGTAAAGTAGGTTCTTACCTTCAGGGACATCCTGACATGAAGCACATTCCTGGTGTGGATATGTCAAGTGGTTCTCTGGGACAAGGAATCTCAGCGGCTGTAGGTATGGCAATTTCCGCAAAATTATCTGGAGATGCTTATCGTGTATACACGCTGCTTGGAGATGGAGAGATTCAGGAAGGTCAGGTGTGGGAAGCGTCTATGCTTGCGGGCTTCAGAAAGTTGGACAACCTGGTAGTGATCGTGGATAACAATAATCTGCAGATTGATGGCCCGATTGATGAGGTCAACTCTCCGTACCCAATCGACAAGAAATTTGAGGCATTTAATTTCCACGTAATTAATATTAATGGAAATGATTTTGATGAGATCGATGCTGCATTTAAAGAAGCAAGAGAAACTAAGGGGCAGCCGACAGCGATTATCGCAAAGACATTGAAAGGAAAAGGAGTTTCCTTTATGGAAAATCAGGTGTCCTGGCACGGAACCGCTCCAAACGATGAGCAGTACGCGGTTGCAATGGCAGACTTAGAGAAAGTAGGTGAAGCATTATGTCAGAAGTAAAGAAAATCGCAACAAGAGAAAGCTACGGTAATGCTTTAGTTGAGTTGGGAAAAGAACATGAAGATGTTGTTGTTCTGGATGCCGACCTGGCAGCAGCAACAAAGACAGGAACATTTAAAAAAGCTTTCCCAGAGCGTCATATCGACTGTGGTATTGCAGAATGCAATATGATCGGTGTCGCTGCAGGAATCGCAACAACCGGAAAAGTACCATTTGCAAGTTCCTTTGCAATGTTCGCAGCGGGACGCGCCTATGAGCAAGTACGTAACTCTGTTGGTTATCCGAAATTAAATGTGAAAATTGGTGCAACACATGCTGGAATCTCCGTAGGAGAAGATGGCGCAACACACCAGTGCAATGAAGATATTGCCCTGATGAGAACTATTCCGGGAATGGTTGTTATCAACCCTTCTGATGATGTAGAGGCAAAAGCGGCAGTAAAAGCAGCTTATGAACATGAGGGTCCAGTATATCTTCGATTTGGAAGACTTGCGGTCCCTGTAATCAACGATAACGAAGACTATAAATTTGAACTCGGAAAAGCAATTACCCTGCGTGAAGGTACCGATGTTACGATTATCGCATCTGGTCTTCCAGTGTCTGAGTCACTGGCAGCAGCAGAAAAACTGGCAGAGGATGGAATCAGCGCAGAAGTAATCAACATGCACACCATCAAACCATTGGATGAAGAAGCAGTTATCGCAGCAGCAGCTAAGACTGGAAAGATTGTAACAGTAGAAGAACATTCAATCATTGGCGGATTGGGAAGCGCAGTTTGCGACGTAGTTGCAGAAAAAGCTCCTGCAAAAGTTATGAAAATCGGTATTAATGATGTATATGGCGAATCAGGACCAGCAGTGGAACTGATTAAAAAATACGGACTAGATGCAAATAGCATTTACGAAAAAGTAAAAGCGTTTGTATAAAAAACATTTCCTGAAAGAAGAAGACACATCCTGTGGGTGTGTTTTCTTCTTTTTGTCAATTGGGGACGTAGTATTTTTACAAAATACTACGTCCCCAATTGACAAATGCCCTGTACCTTTTTGGCAAATACCCTGTACCCGGTCGTAATATGGCGGAAAGTTTTTGGGACAGGTCCCATCAATTGATAAAATATGCAGATTTCGTATGCTATCATTAGCAAAAATATTCAAGATGAGGTGAGAGTATATGGAAAGACAATTTCCCAAAAATGTAAGGCAGATAGGAAACGTAAGTGATGAGCCTAAAATATACGTAGAAGATTATGTGGATATCTATTTGACTCAGCTACAGCAACAGGCGTCTGAGGAACCGATAGGTGTCATGCTGATTGGTGAAATACTGAATCAAGAGGGGCAGGATGTGGTTTATATTTCTGGCGCTATGCAGATGAAAGAAATTGAAGTAACTAGTACGGAGATCGTTATTAAAGAAGAGACGCTTGAAGAGATGGAAGGAGAGCGGAAAAAGTTTTTTGCATTCAGTCAGATCGTTGGATGGGGACTTATTGAGAGTGGTCATCCTATGGGACAGATTCGGGAAATTTCAAAGATACACGCGAAAACATTTTCGGGAGAAAATACCATATTTATTTGGAAAGATGCCAGAGATAATGAGGAGTTATATTATGCTCATAAATATGGTGAACTGATGCAGATGGGAGGACATTATATATATTATGAAAAAAATCCTTCCATGCAAAATTATATGATTGCGACACGCAAAAAGAATGGCGTGACACCCAGTGAAATGGTTGAGGATCGAGCTGCAAAGGATTTTCGTAGTGCCGTAAGAACGAAAATGGAAGATAAAGAACAACGGCAAAATTCGAGATTGGTCTATGCAACCAGCGTGCTGTTGGTGGTAGTAGTGCTTGCGATTGGGGTATCGACGGTTAATAACTTTGACAAAATGGAGGCGGTTCAAAGTTCACTGGAATCTCTGTCGCAATCTGTTGATCAAGCAGGAAGTCAGAACAAAACCGTAAGTGAGGAAACGGTAGTTGAAACAGGCGGTAGTGCAGAGAGTGCAGATGAAGTAGCTGCTCAGGGTACTGTACCAGAGACTTCAACAATACAAGAGGAATTAAGTGAAGATGATTATTACGTTGTAAAAAAGGGTGACACCCTGGATAGCATCAGCGTAAAACTATACGGAGATTCCTCTCATGTAACAGCAATCTGCAAAATGAACGGGTTATCCGATGGCAATCTCATTTACATCGGACAAAAACTACTACTCCCCTAACCGGAAATGTGTTACAATGTTCACGAAAGCACAAAGTCGTGTGAAGTGAGCACGGCGTAAGAAGCGAAGAAGTTCGATAGGGTAAGAACCACCGCTCTGCGGAAGAACGAATGAAGGGGAGACAGATGATACAACGGAGAAATAAAAACCTTCATGTTGTCAGAGAACAGGAAGATCCAACAGATGAGATTGTAAAAGATATAATGCAAGAATTGAATAATAAAAATACCCCACAAGAAGAACTGAATGAGCAGATCAAACAACACAAGAAAGAGCAGTGGCGCAAGAGAATTATTTGTGTGGCAGTAGTACTTGTGGCAATGGTTGGTATTTATCTTCTTGTGAATCTTCAGACATACAATCAGGCAAGAACCATAGATTCATATCAGAACAGCGGCACATCAAATAACAGCTACATACAGTTTTCAGAGGGAGTGTTAAAATATAGCCGTGATGGTATCTCCTATCTTGATCAAAATGGTGAAGAACAATGGAATCAATCCTATCAGATGAAAAATCCATTTGTTGATGTGGGAGAGAAAGCGGCAGCAGTAGCTGATAAAGGTGGAAATGATATCCTTGTATTCCAGAAGAATGGTATAAAAGGAGAGATTCATACCACGATACCGATTGAGAAAATAAGCGTATCTGAGCAAGGTATCGTTAGTGCGATATTAAAGAATGAATCTTCGGCAAAAATAATGTGTTACGATACGGCGGGAAATGTGCTGGTAGAGCATAAAACTTCTTTGGCTGGAACCGGCTATCCGCTTGATGTGGCTTTGTCGGCAAATGGAGAAGTAATGCAGGTTCTGTATCTTTATACGCAGGATGGAAAGATTACTTCAAAAGTAATTTACTATAATTTTGGTGAGGCAGGCGAGGAAGATGCCGATCACCAGGTAACGACGAAGGAATATGAAGATACTATTATGGCTTCGGGATTTTTCCTCAATAGTTCTGCTTCAGTGGCGGTTGGAGATAATTGCCTGTCCATATATCAAGGTAGGGAGATCCCGAAAGAAGAGACTAAGATTACGATTGAAAAAGAGATAAAAAGCTTGTTCCACAGCGACAAATATATTGGTATGGTCCTTAAAAATGAAGGAAAAGAAGGCTATGAGCTTCGCCTTTATAATTCCCATGGGAAGGTGGTTCTGTCGGAAGATTTTACAGGTGATTATGCAAATGCAAAAATCTGCGGCGGACAAGTGATTCTGTATGATAGTAAAAAATGTAGTATATTTATGAAAAGTGGCATACAGAAGTTTGATGGGGAAATGGATGATAATATATTGGAGATTTTCCCGGTTGCAGGTGTTAATAAGTACATTTTGATGAGCACAGATGGAATGAAAAAAATCCGTCTTGTGAAATAAGGAGAACTTATGAATTGGTTATTGATAACAGTTGGTGTAATTTTCTTGGTCAGTATAATTGTTGGGATTTGTAGAGGTGCGATTAAAATAGCAGTATCTCTTGCAACAACAATTGTTACACTTGTACTGGTGTTTTTTGCAACGCCATATGTGGCGAAGGCGATTGAAAAGTATACACCTATGGATGATGTGATTAAGAATCAGGTAATCAGCACAATGGCAAATGCGGCGGTTTCTCAGGCTTCTGGAGAGGAGTCAGGAGGTCTTTCGGAAGAAAGTGTCAGAAAAGTATTAGAAGCAGCAGGAGTCGAGGAAGATCTATTGTCACAGTATGGTATTACTATAGAAGATATTGTAAATGGAAATATAAGCAAAGAAGATCTTGCTCAATACGGAATATCCGGAAATGTATTGGACGGTCTCGATTCGGGGCAGCAGACTGTTGAGCAGGCGATAGAAGGGGCAGAGATACCGAGGGAAATGCAGACGCAAGCCATACAACAGGCAGATCTTCCGAATGTGTTCAAGAGTCTTTTGGCGGTTAATAATAATAGTGAGATTTACCAACAACTTGGCGTAGAAACATTTGCACAGTATGTAGGTAGTTATCTGGCCAAGTTGATTATTAATATAGTAGCGTTTTTGATTACTTTTGTCTTAATCTCTATCATATTGCGTGCAATTGTATTTGCGCTGGATATTGTCTCTTCTCTTCCGGGTGTTGGAATTGTTAATCGGCTTGCGGGAGGAGTTATAGGAATGGTTGGAGCAATGGTCATTGTGTGGACGTTATATATTATAATTACTTTAATGTATACAACAACTGTTGGAAAAGAGTTATTTCAGATGATTCAGGAAAATCAATTTCTTACAATGTTATATGAATATAATCCGATTATGAAGCTGGCGACAATATTTCACTAAAAAATAAAGAAACTACTTGACGTTAAGAATAAAAAATGATATTATAAAAATCCACCGCGAAAACGTGGTGGATTTTTATACGGAAAGACTTTGGAAATGAAAAAATCCAAAAAAGATATCAAAAAAATGTTGACAAAGATTTGGAGACATGATATCCTATAAAAGTTGTCGCTTAGGTGTTAGAAACACTTGGGAATGGACGACAAAAAACAAATTAAAAAAGTTGTTGACAAGCGAGAAAACATATGATATATTAATATGGCTGTCGCGAATGAGACAACAAAACAAAGAACCTTGATAATTAAACAATAGACAACAACCCTGAAGATTTCTTTAAGAGAAAAATTCAGAACGAGACATTTAGATGTCGACCTTAAAACAGTAAAAGGGATAAGAAAGCTAGTAGTTTTCTTGACCTGGAACGAACTTAATGATGCTTCGACAGTTCTGAGTTCGAAAGAACCTCACGAAGAACTGCGAAGCGTCTAAACGCTAAAGTTTGTGTAAAACCAAACTTAAGCTTTTTAGACGAGAGTTTGATCCTGGCTCAGGATGAACGCTGGCGGCGTGCTTAACACATGCAAGTCGAGCGAAGCACTTAAGTATGATTCTTCGGATGAAGACTTAATTGACTGAGCGGCGGACGGGTGAGTAACGCGTGGGTAACCTGCCTCATACAGGGGGGATAACAGTTAGAAATGACTGCTAATACCGCATAAGACCACGGTACCGCATGGTACAGTGGTAAAAACTCCGGTGGTATGAGATGGACCCGCGTCTGATTAGGTAGTTGGTGGGGTAACGGCCTACCAAGCCGACGATCAGTAGCCGACCTGAGAGGGTGACCGGCCACATTGGGACTGAGACACGGCCCAGACTCCTACGGGAGGCAGCAGTGGGGAATATTGCACAATGGAGGAAACTCTGATGCAGCGACGCCGCGTGAAGGATGAAGTATTTCGGTATGTAAACTTCTATCAGCAGGGAAGAAAATGACGGTACCTGACTAAGAAGCCCCGGCTAACTACGTGCCAGCAGCCGCGGTAATACGTAGGGGGCAAGCGTTATCCGGATTTACTGGGTGTAAAGGGAGCGTAGACGGCTTTGCAAGCCAGATGTGAAAGCCCGGGGCTCAACCCCGGGACTGCATTTGGAACTGTAATGCTAGAGTGTCGGAGAGGCAAGTGGAATTCCTAGTGTAGCGGTGAAATGCGTAGATATTAGGAGGAACACCAGTGGCGAAGGCGGCTTGCTGGACGATGACTGACGTTGAGGCTCGAAAGCGTGGGGAGCAAACAGGATTAGATACCCTGGTAGTCCACGCCGTAAACGATGACTACTAGGTGTCGGGTAGCAAAGCTATTCGGTGCCGCAGCAAACGCAATAAGTAGTCCACCTGGGGAGTACGTTCGCAAGAATGAAACTCAAAGGAATTGACGGGGACCCGCACAAGCGGTGGAGCATGTGGTTTAATTCGAAGCAACGCGAAGAACCTTACCTGATCTTGACATCCCCCTGATCGGTGAGTAATGTCGCCTTTCCTTCGGGACAGGGGAGACAGGTGGTGCATGGTTGTCGTCAGCTCGTGTCGTGAGATGTTGGGTTAAGTCCCGCAACGAGCGCAACCCTTATCTTTAGTAGCCAGCATTTCGGATGGGCACTCTAGAGAGACTGCCAGGGATAACCTGGAGGAAGGTGGGGATGACGTCAAATCATCATGCCCCTTATGACCAGGGCTACACACGTGCTACAATGGCGTAAACAAAGGGAAGCAATCCCGCGAGGGGGAGCAAATCTCAAAAATAACGTCTCAGTTCGGATTGTAGTCTGCAACTCGACTACATGAAGCTGGAATCGCTAGTAATCGCGAATCAGAATGTCGCGGTGAATACGTTCCCGGGTCTTGTACACACCGCCCGTCACACCATGGGAGTCAGTAACGCCCGAAGCCGGTGACCCAACCAATTAGGAGGGAGCCGTCGAAGGTGGGACCGATAACTGGGGTGAAGTCGTAACAAGGTAGCCGTATCGGAAGGTGCGGCTGGATCACCTCCTTTCTAAGGAAAAAAGTAAGGGTTGTTGTTTATTGTTTAGTTATCAAGAGATAGCTAAATGGTTTCAGATTCTGTCAAAAGAATCAGGGATCTTTCTGGTGGCGATGCGCTTAGGGGACACACCCGTACCCATCCCGAACACGATGGTTAAGCCTTAAGCGGCCGATGGTACTTCACTGGAGACGGTGCGGGAGAGTAGGTGGCTGCCAGATTTAAAAAGTTAATACAGATGGGCTTATAGCTCAGCCGGTTAGAGCGCACGCCTGATAAGCGTGAGGTCGGTGGTTCGAGTCCACTTAAGCCCATACCTTTTAACATAAATTGTATAAATGGGGGATTAGCTCAGTTGGGAGAGCGCCTGCCTTGCAAGCAGGAGGTCACGAGTTCGAATCTCGTATTCTCCACGCAGACAATAAGTCATGTGAAATACAACAGAAACATCCGATTGTGCTTGCACAAATGAGAATGAGGATGGTGGATTTCATAGGACGCCAGTCCGTGATCGAGATGAAGCGAAGCGGAATCGAGATTCATGACGATTGTCTAATATGTACCTTGAAAATTGCATATAAGAAATAGAAATGATAAGATAAATATCTTAATCAAGACATCCGAGGTAATTGTTATAAACAGAGTAATGAGATAATGATTACAACACAATTCGAAGAAAACGAATGAAAAAAATTGACCTAGAACCAACGCATATTACGCTAGATATGTGTAAGTGGAGAAAGAACAAAGCAGAGGCGACGCTTCGAAGCGGTCATCTCTAAGACTTTCAGTCTTATCGATGTCATTTGCTTCGCAAATGTCTGCCAGATTTGTCAAAAGCCCATAGGAAAGCAAGCTTTCCATGGCCCATGACAAACTGCCACCCGCTTTCGAAACTAGTTGGTCATGCTAGAAAGAGCGTATGGTGGATGCCTTGGCACTAAGAGCCGATGAAAGACGTGATAAGCTGCGAAAAGCTTCGGGGAGGAGC
>NZ_JBDOHT010000009.1:0-123514 GCF_039832125.1 Dorea chungnamensis
CAAGGCATAGTATCCTCTATGTCCAATGTTTATGTCCATTTCTCGCAAATTTCTTTTCCTGCACGATATTCAGTTGTCAATTTTCGCTTGGAATCTCATTCATTGAGATTCCGAGAAGTTATCTTTTTCTTTTGTACAAATTATTATATTCTGGCTTTTCATTCTATATAATATGCCGGATTCCTTCGCAGATCTTTCCTGCAACCACCGGATTATTCATAGTATACAGATGAATTCCATCAATATCACTGGTCAGAAGATCAATAATCTGGCTCAATGCATAAGACATTCCTGCATCAAATAATGCTTCTTTATTATCTGCATATTTATCAATAATCTTCTGGAAACGTTCCGGGAAAGACGCTCCGCACATTGTCACCATTCTCTGAATCTGTGCCGCATTGATCACCGGCATGATTCCCGGAATCACAGGCACATCTATTCCGGCTATCCTACAGTCCTCTTCGAATCGAAAGAAACGGTCATTATCAAAAAACAACTGAGATAAAAGCACTTCTGCTCCGGCATCTACCTTTTTCTTTAGATTGCGCATCTCAATGACCCTGTTTTCTGATTCCGGATGACACTCTGGATAACATGCCCCTGCAATGCAGAAATCGCCTTTTTCCTTCAGATAAGCAATCAGATCAGACGCATGCTTGAATTCATCTTTTTCAGGGACATTCGGATTCCGATCTCCCCGAAGTGCAAGAATATTCTGCATTCCTTCCTGCATCAATACTCTCGAAAATTCATCAATCTCTGCCTTATCATAGCAAAGACAAGTCAGATGGACCACCGGCTCCACATGATACTCATATTTGATTTTCTTCGCTAATTCAATGGTCCGATTACAGTTAGAACTGCCGCCCGCACCAAATGTCACACTGATAAAATCTGGTTTTAATTCGCACAAGATGGACAGGGTCTCATCAATATTTTTTAGTTCTGCATCTTTTTTCGGCGGAAATATCTCAAAAGATAAGCTTCTCTTTTTATTTTTATATATATCTGAAATCATCATATTCCCACTCCCCTTTCTGACTTTATAATCTCAATCCCTTCCACTTCAAAGCAGGTAAGCCACGGATATTCCATACGTTTTACTACTATTTTATCTGATACAATAATTCCTTCCTCTGGATAGAACACATTGCCCAGTTCGCTTTGTTCACACACATAGCCCTCTTCCTGCATCTCTTCCTTCGCCTTATCAGTAACTCCTACTGACATCTCCTTGCGCGGAGGAGCGCATCAACTGGTAATCTCTTCTATATCCAGCGTCAGGTTTTTCCATCCGAACCGCAGCATATACTGTTTCATTTCTTCATTTAATTCCACCATCACATTTCCTCCTGACATTAATTGAACTCTTTTTTTTATGTTCTGTCAAGAGATACTACAATAACGCTGCTGAATCTCTGAAAAGAAATGATCCCGATTTATTGACACTTTCTGTCAATTATGTTAATAATGAAATTGTTTTTGGATTGGAATATGCAGGAAACACTGCAAACTATTATATATGAACGATTGAATCAGGAAGAAGGAATATATATGGATGCCTCTATAGGTAAAGAAAATAATACAAAAAAGGAACCGATCAATTACAATGGATCGAAGCTTGCTGTCTTCACATCCTATATCCGCCCCCACAAAAAAGGATTTGCCATTGATATGATCCTGTCGGTCATTATCGCATTGATCGATCTGATTTTCCCATATGTCTCAAGATGGTCTATGAACACCTTACTGCCTCAAAATGTTTTTCATACATTTTTTATCGTAATGGCGATCATGTTTCTTGCATACATCTTGAAAGCTGTATTTAATTATCTGGTGACGATCATCGGCCATACCATGGGAACTCTCGTGGAAGCCGATATGCGGGAAGATGTATTCACACACATGCAGTCTCTGTCTTTCAGTTACTTTGATAAGAATCGTACCGGTGTGTTACTGGCAAGGGTTACCAATGACCTTTTTGAGATCGTCGAACTTGCGCACCACGGTCCGGAGATCATTTTAACCTGCACTCTGACGATTATCGGTGCGCTTGCTGTTCTTCTGACAATTAACATCCCATTAAGTCTCGTACTGCTTCTGTTGATTCCAGCTTGTCTGGCATTTTCCATCCGCCAGCGCATGAAGATGCAGCAGGCCAATATCGAAGTCAAGAAAAAGACCGGCGAGATCAACGCTGCCATCGAAAGTGGAATCTCAGGAATCCGTACTGCAAAAGCATTTGCCAATGAGGACTCTGAAGAAACCAAATTCGCAATTGCCAACCAGCATTTTAAAGAAAGCAAAGTCGGCTATTACAAAGCCATGGGACTGTTTAACGGAGGCGTTGAAGCAACCGTAGGAATCATGCAGGTCGCTGTCATCGCAATCGGCGGACTTCTGATCATGAACCAGAAGATGGATTACGTAGATCTTATTACATTTACCCTATATGTCTCAACCTTTACTGCTCCGGTCCGCAAGCTTGCACAATTTATGGAGATCTACACACAAGGCTCTGCCGGTTTCGAACGTTTTCTGGAAATCATGCGTACTCAGCCACAGATCAATAATAAAGAAGATGCGATTGAACTAAAGGACATAGAAGGCCATATCCACTATGATAATGTATGCTTCTCTTATGATGACGGCACAGAGGTTCTGGAACATGTCAATCTTGATATTGCCCCCGGCGAAAGATTCGCACTTGTCGGCTCCTCTGGAAGTGGAAAGACGACATTATGCCATCTGCTTCCGAGATTCTACGATGTCGATTCCGGATCCATCACGATTGACGGTATCGATATCCGGAATATTACGCAGGAAAGTCTGCGAAAACACATCGGAATCATCCAGCAGGATGTCTTCATGTTTGCCGGCACGATTATGGACAATATACGCTATGGACGTCCGGATGCCTCGGATGCAGAAGTCATGAGAGCCGCCCATCTGGCAGAGATTCATGATGAGATCATGCAGATGCCGGACGAATACAATACTTATATCGGAGAAAGAGGTGTTGTACTCTCCGGAGGACAAAAGCAGCGAATCTCTATCGCACGAGTCTTCCTAAAAAACCCTCCAATCCTGATCTTAGATGAGGCTACTTCCGCACTGGACAGTGTCACAGAACAGAAGATCCAGCAAAGTCTCGACCGTCTCAGTGAAGATAAGACTTGTATCGTGATTGCACACAGACTTTCTACGATCCGCAACGCAGACCGAATCGCTGTTGTAGAAGGAAAAGGCATCCTGGAACAAGGTTCACGGGAAGAACTTCTTGCAAAAAACGGAGCCTATGCCGAATTAGAGCATGCCCAGGGAATCATCTCCTAGACATGCGTCACTCTAAAGGCACATCCTACTTTCATGGAGGTCTATATTATGCAATATCAGTACAAATACCACTCCCCATTGGGAGATATTACTATGGCAAGTAATGGCGAGGCCATAACCGGATTATGGTTTGACGGGCAGAAATACTTCGGATCCAATCTGTCTGATGACTCTGTTTGTCAAAAGCTTCCCATCTTTTTGGAAACTTGCCACTGGCTTGACATCTATTTTCAGGGTCAGAAACCAGACTTTACTCCTGCGTTATCCCTTTCCGGCACGGATTTCCGTATAAATGTGTGGAATCAATTAAAAAAGATACCTTATGGAGAGACAACGACTTATAAACAGATTGCCCAGGCCATTGCCAGACAACAGAACCTTCCCCATATGTCAGCACAGGCAGTCGGCGGTGCCGTCGGACATAATCCCATCTCCATCATCATTCCCTGTCACCGGGTTCTTGGAAGTGACAAAAGCCTGACCGGATATGCCGGTGGAATCGATAAGAAAAGAGCGCTTCTAACATTAGAAGGGACTTTTTCTGATTGATTGTCTTCAAAA
The DNA here is from genome assembly GCF_039832125.1 of Dorea chungnamensis. Classification (NCBI taxonomy): domain Bacteria; kingdom Bacillati; phylum Bacillota; class Clostridia; order Lachnospirales; family Lachnospiraceae; genus Dorea; species Dorea chungnamensis. Next base: position 3,901 of record NZ_JBDOHT010000009.1, read on the forward strand.
GTCCTTTTTTATGCTATACTATAATTACATTTATTATAAACGGAGGAAATAAAAATGGGAGCTTTATCTAACATTGAACCAAAAGAAGTATTCCACTACTTTGAAGAGCTTAGTAAAGTGCCAAGGGGAACATTTTACACGAAAAAAGCAAGTGATTTCTGCGTAGAATTCGCAAAAGCTCACAATCTGGAATACATACAGGACGAAGTGAACAACGTCATTATCAAGAAGCCGGGAACACCGGGTTATGAAGACAGTGAACCAGTTATTTTACAGGGTCATCTGGATATGGTAACCGAGAAGACACCAGACAGCGATCACGATTTTAAGAATGATCCGCTTGACCTCTTTGTGGAAGATGGTTTTATCGGAGCAAAGAACACCTCTCTTGGAGGAGATGACGGAATCGCAATTGCTTATGCAATGGCAGTTCTTGCAAGTACCGATATTCCTCATCCACCGATTGAAGCAATCTTCACAGTCGATGAAGAAATTGGCATGGGCGGTGCAAAAGCGGTTGATCTGTCTCAGTTAAAGGGAAGGAAATGCCTGAACCTGGATTCAGAGATAGAGGGTGTACTGACAGTCGGATGTGCCGGTGGATTTATTTATGACACCTTTATTCCAATCGAATGGAGTGAAGAAAAAGGAACGAAAATCAAGATCTCAGTTACAGGTCTTCAGGGAGGACACTCCGGTGCTGAGATTCAGAAGCAACGTGGTAACGCCCACAAGATCATGGGACGTGTATTATATACACTTGCAAAAGATTATGACTTTAATCTGATGGATATGCAGGGTGGTACTGCTGCCAATGTCATTGCCATGTTTAATCATGCAGTCATCGTTGCAGATACCGTACAGACGGATGCAATCATAAAAGATACCGCCGAATTAGCGAACAAGATCTCTGCTGAATTCCTTGGTTCCGAACCAGGCCTGACAATTACAGCTGAATCGGTGGAAGAAGGTATCTATCAGTCATTTGACGCTGACACAACTTCTCGTGTGATTCAATATCTGTATGGTATTCCAAACGGAGTACAGTGCTACGACCGTTCTTTCCCACAAGCAGTAGAGACTTCTTTGAACCCAGGAATTGTTGAAACCAAGGACGATGCAGTCAGAGTACGTTTCCAGGTAAGAAGTTCTATGAAGAGCAAACTGGAAGACATGAAGAATCAGCTGGCTATGTGGTGTGAATTAATCGGCGCTTCTTATGAAATCTCTGGTGAATATCCTGCATGGGAATTCGATGAGAATTCAACCCTCCGCCCAATGATGATCGAGCTCTATAAAGAAATGTACGGAACAGATCCACAGGTTGAGACAACCCACAGCGGACTGGAATGCGGCATTCTCTTTGACAAGAAACCAGATCTCGATATTGTATCTTTCGGACCAAACCTTCCAGATGTTCACTCAGTAAAAGAGAGGGTAGACATTGCGTCCACCGAACGTTCCTGGGAATATCTGAAAGCCATCTTAAAAGCATGTAAGTAGATCATATAAAACAAATAAGATGCAGGGATATCAGCAATAGACTGATGTCACCTGCATTTTATTTGTTTTACTATCATTTTTTTATTTCACCTTGGACATTAGACAGACCGTCTCTATATGGACTGTGCCCGGGAATAAATCAACACACCCAATCCGTTCCACACGATACCCTCTTCCCTGCAGCATCTCCAGATCTCTTGCCAAACTGGTCGGCTTACAGGCAATATAGACGACACGGTCCACGCCAAAATTCGTAATCTTCTCCAATGCCTTAGGATGCACTCCGTCTCTTGGCGGATCTAACATAATAAGATCCGGCACTTCGCCGAGTTCATCAATCACCTTCAGCACATCTCCCGCCCAGAAGGTACAGTTGTTAAGGCCGTTAAGTTCTGCGTTCTCTCTTGCAGCTTCCACAGCTTCTTCCACGATCTCTACTCCCACTACCTTCTTGGCAACCGGTGCCAGAATCTGCGCAATCGTTCCGGTTCCACTGTACAGATCAAAGATCACCTTATCTTTCGTCTCTCCGATATATTCCCTTGCCGTCTCATACAGTACCTCGGCTCCGAGGGAATTCGTCTGAAAGAAAGAAAATGGGGTAATCTTGAACTTCAATCCCAGGAGTTCTTCATAAAAGTAATCCTGACCATATAGAATCTCGGTTCCTTCATCTTTTACTACATCTGCCACACTGTCATTCTTGGTATGCAATATACCGACAATCGTTCCATTCAATTCCAGAGACAAAAGCTTCTTAACCCATCTCTGTCCATCAAATTCCTTTTCAAACTCAGACTCTGTTGTCGTGACCAGATCAATCAGAATCTCTCCTGTCTTTACCGCTTTTCGAACAAGCAAATGTCGGAAGAATCCGGTATGCCTCATCCGATGGTAGTACGGAAGTCCTGATTCTCTTGCATACTCTAAAGTGCAGGTAAGGATCTTTCGGTAATCCGCATCCACAATCTGACAATCGGACACATTTACAATATCATGAAAACTACCTCTTTTATGCATTCCAAGTGCCAATGGCCCATCTTTATATTCATCGCCAAAAGAGAACTCCATCTTATTCCGATATTCCTGTGTCACAGGACTTGGTTTCACACCTTCCCAGATGTAATCACCTTCCACCGCTTCATCCATCATAGCTTTTACCTGTGTTTCCTTCATCCTGATCTGCTCTTCATAAGGAAGATTCTGATAAGTACATCCGCCGCATTGTCCAAAATGTGGACATTTTGATTCTATTTCCATAGGAGAATGTTCTAAGACTTCCAAAAGTCGTCCCTCTGCCTTTCCTTTTCGTATTTTATTCACAGAGAAACTCACTTTCTGCCCTGGAACTCCATTTTTTACGATTACATATCTTTCTTCTTCAGGTAGGAATACTTTTCCCTTATTAGGAAATTCTACCGATTCAATCATTCCTTCGTATACCTGCCCTTTTTTCATGTTGTTAATTCCTTTCTTCTACTATTGTATCGTACATTTCGCTTTTAATATAGTTCCGTCCTGTTCTACTTTGATATGATCAATACTTTTCACATATTGATTAAACTGTGCATATCCATAATCACTAATCTTAAAGTCTTTATATTTTTCATATACTTTATTACCAAGAGCACTGAGTTCTATTCCATTTTTTCCTGCTTTCCTGGCAATCGAAAGTACATATTTATCAATATCTTCTTTCATCTCCCAGTCTTCTCTTAGTGCAACCGATACAATGTTTCCACTTTTGACTAATTGAATTCTTGAGAATTCTTCCAAGAACTTTGACAGCATATTATAACCATAACTTCGGACATCAAAATCTGGATACAGATTTACCAGACGACTTCCTATCTCTCCCAGTCCAGTTACTTTATTACTATTCTGATTCTCAATAACCATCTTGATAATAGCATCTTCAATCTTTTCTTTGCTTAATTTGTCATGTACATCTTCCGGTTTTGATCGTCCAAGTTCCTGCTCAATCAAAAGATTTTCCAAAATCGTAAACTTATCACATGCCTTTCGGAATGGTTCCGGTGTCTTATTCTCTCCCATTCCGATAACCATCTTTCCACTTTCCCTCAGTCGACTGACCAGCCGTGTAAAATCACTATCACTGGACACAATACAGAATCCATCCACATCATTGGTATACAAAATATCCATTGCATCAATGATCATTGCCGAATCTGTGGCATTCTTCCCCTGTGTATAACTGAACTGCTGAATGGGCGTAATGGAATTCTTCAGTAATTCATCTTTCCAGCTGGAATGCTGCGTGCTTGTCCAGTCTCCATAGATTCTTTTATATGTAATCACTCCGTATTTTGATAACTCTGTCAGTATCGGTTTGATATACTTGGCAGATATATTATCTGCATCGATCAAGAGTGCATAACACTTTTCATCCATCCACATACTCCTTCCACTGATATATTCTCTGTCTTCTTCCAAGACAAAAGCAGGTAAGATACCTTTTTCTACATTACATAGGCTTCTAACCTGCTTTCTCTATTGCACATTAAGTTGTGTGATCAGTATCTACTTATACCTGATCATCTTCGCTGAAGAAATCATCATCAAAATCATCGTCAAAATCTTCTTCAAAATCCTCCAGATAATCTGGTGTAAAGAAAGAATATACAGCGTAAGCGATTGCTGCAACGGCTGCTACAGCTCCGATGATAGCCAGAACCCACAGTACTGTCTTGCACTGCTTATCTTCTTCTTTCTTGCTAATTAGCTCACTTAACTTTGTTGCTGCAATAATATCTTCTACTTTATTCATGCTCCCACATCCTTTCTCTTGTTTTCGCAACAAGCATCAACTATTATTTTTATTATAGCACTTATTTTTTGAGATTACTACAAATTTATATGAAAATATCTGATTTCTTATACTTTTTGGAGTCGTGCAAAAGTTGCAAACATTTTTTTTGTTCCGGCATTGTCAAAATCTACTGTAACCTCATAATCCCTTCCACCTTCTATAATGGCAGTTACCGTTCCTTCTCCAAATTTCATATGGCGTACCCGGTCACCGACACCGTATCCTGGTCCTTTTCCACCACCATTTCCAAACTGCTTCACCGGCTTTTGCGTAGCAAATGCTTTCGTCTTGAATGCTTGTTTTGCCTGTTGATAAGCGCTTTGTCTTATCGGTTCTTCCTTCTCTTTTTCAAATACCATACCCGTAGATAATAGATTCATTGGAATCTCTTTCAAAAATCTAGACATCTTATTATACTGTGTCTCACCACGAATCATGCGACGTCTCGCACAAGTCAACGTCAAATCTTTCTCCGCTCTGGTAATTCCCACATAACAAAGACGCCTTTCTTCTTCTACTTCAGTTGGGTCATCGGCTGTAATCGTCATATAACTCGGGAAAATTCCATCTTCCATTCCAGCCAGATATACGTGTGGGAACTCCAGTCCCTTCGCACTGTGCAGTGTCATTAGCACCACATAGTCACTGCTTTCATCCAGACTGTCAATATCTGCCACCAACGCAACTTCTTCAAGAAAGCCGCTAAGAGTTGCAGGTTCATTCATATCTTCACAGGTTTCTTCATAAGCTGTGATCTTACTGATCAACTCATCTATATTCTCAATTCTTGCTTCTGCTTCTTCACTGTCCTCTTCTTTCAGACTTTCAACATATCCTGTCTCTTCAATAATCTCCTGCATAAGATCAGACAGACTCATCTCCAAAGCATCCGCTTTAAAATGTTCAATTAATGCAACAAAAGATTCCAGTTTCGATGCCCCACGTCCAATATTCGGAATCAGATCAACTGCACGAAGCGCATCATAGAATCCTATCTCATGCTGTGCAGCGTATTCTTGTACTCGGTTGATACTTGTCAGTCCAATTCCTCGCTTCGGCACATTCACAATTCGACGCACCGCCAGATCATCCCGTCCATTATCTACTGTTTTCAGATAGGACAATAAATCCTTAATTTCACGCCTCGCATAGAAATTAATGCCGCCAACAACTTTATAAGGAATATTGGCTGTCACAAACTTCTCTTCAAACATACGTGATTGTGCATTGGTACGGTAAAGAATCGCATTATCATTGTATGTACAAGCTCCCTGGTTCACATGCTCACGTATGTCACTTACAATATATTCTGCTTCATCATACGCAGAATCAAACTGACGAAACTCCAGTTTTTCACCTTCTCCATTGGCTGTCCAAAGTGTCTTATCCTTTCTTCCTACATTGTTGCGGATCACTGCATTTGCAGCATTCAGAATAGTACCAGTAGAACGATAATTCTGCTCTAGCTTTATCACCTTCGCATCTTCAAAGACCTGTTCAAAATTCAAGATATTCTTGATATTAGCACCACGGAATTTATAGATAGACTGATCATCATCTCCTACGACACATAGATTACGATACTTGGAAGATAATAATCGAATCAACTCAAATTGCACCGTGTTGGTGTCCTGATACTCATCTACCATAATATAACGGAACCGTTCCTGATAATAGTCCAGTACATCTGCCTGTGTCTGGAATAACTGAACTGTCTTCACCAACAGATCATCAAAATCCAGAGCATTATTTGCTTTCAGCTGCTTCTCATACTCTTCATAGACATCCGCGATTTTCCTTTTACTAAAGTCACCTTCTGCCTGAAGGCGAAACTCCTCTGGCGTCACCAGCTCATCTTTTGCATGCGAAATCGCGCTCATTAATGATCGCTCTTTAAAAATCTTCGTATCTATCTGTAATAATTTACATACATCTTTCATCAAGGTCTTCTGATCATCTGTATCATAAATTGTAAAATTCGTATCATATCCTAACAAATCAATATGTCTGCGCAAAATTCTCACACAAGTAGAATGAAAAGTGCTTACCCAGATACTTTCAGACCCAAAACCCACTAACTTGTCTACTCGTTCTCTCATCTCGCCTGCTGCTTTATTCGTAAATGTAATTGCCAGAATATTCCACGGATTTACACCCATCTCTTCAATCAGATAAGCAATACGATGAGTCAGGACTCTGGTCTTACCCGACCCAGCTCCCGCAAGTATAAGAAGCGGTCCTTCTGTATAAAGCACCGCTTCCTTCTGCTGTTCATTTAATGTATCATATATACTCAAATCTTCTATTTCCTTTCTATTCCATTCTGTTTGGTCATAAACTGATGTTCTTTTAAGATCTCGTCATGGAGCGCAATTGAAGTCCACTCCTGATTAGATGCAGTTACAACAGCCTTTAACGGCACCTGTAATTTTTCCTTTCTCATGAGGAACAGCGCTTTATCCAGCATATCTTCAGAAGCAGCCTGTATGACCAGCATCTCTTCTTCAAATCCCTCTCCATCATACACTTCGGTCTCTCTCTCCACTTTTTCCATTCCTGCCAATTTCCCTATCGGCCATAAATATTCTTCTTTTTCTACATGGCGAATCTTATATCCCAGAAAACCAAATATCATTGCAACTTGTCTGCCTTTTTTTGTTTCTTTTAGGTTATAGCACAACACAACCGATTTCATGACTTCTATTCCTCCCTCAAAATCTGTTTCTATTATACGGACTTTCCAAAAGAAGTGCAAGCATCAAGAAACTTTCCATTTTTTTACTCAGAATATTTTTCTTTATACCCGAAAAAAATCTTGTCATATAGTTTTAAAAACTATATAATACTTTTATTGAGGTGATAAAATGACAATTGATACAAAGGACATGCTAAACAGTATCTTATCTAGCATTTCACGGATCGACTATGTACGGCCCGGAGATATTCCGAACATTGATCTATATATGGATCAGGTGACAACCTTTATGGAAGAACAGCTTCATTCTACCAAGCGATATGAAAATGATAAAATCCTGACAAAAACTATGATCAACAATTACGCTAAAAATAATCTTCTTCCGCCTCCGGTCAAAAAGAAATATTCCAAAGAACATGTATTAGTCATGATCTTTATATATTATTTTAAAAACATACTGTCTATCAAAGATATTGAGACCATGTTAGCCCCTATCACAGAAAAGTATTTTAACAATGGACAAGACTTTAACATGACTTCTATCTATGAGGAGATATGTAAACTGGAAAAATCGAGAATTGACGCACTGCAAAAAGATGTTGCCAAATCTTACAATTCAGCAATCAATAGTTTCAGCGATGTTCCTGAAGATGAGAGGGATTATCTGCAATTCTTTTCTTTCATCTGCAGTCTCAGTTTTGATGTATATGTCAAAAAATTAATTATAGAAAAATTAATAGATGAACTTCCGGAACCGGATCACAAAAAAAAGAAATAAGGCAACCGGCCTTATTTCTTTTTCTATTAGTCTTTCTTCTGATTAATTCTCTCGAACACCATGTCATATCCGTCATTTCCATAATTTAATGAGCGATTCACACGACTGATAGTCGCGGTAGAAGCTCCTGTCTTCTCAGCAATTTCAAGATATGTCTTATGTTCTCTCAGCATCTTTGCTACTTCAAATCTCTGTGATAATGAAAGCAATTCATTGATTGTACAGATATCTTCGAAAAAAGTATAGCATTCTTCTTTATCTTTCAGGCTCAAGATCGCACTAAACAGATAGTCTACTGCTTCAGTCCTTATCTTTTTACTCATAACATAATCTCCTTCGTAACATTATCATTACTGTTACATTTTAACACACTAAATTTATAAAGTCTACACCTTTTTGTTGCGTTTTAAAGAGAGTTTTAACTTTTCTAATGTCACATTTGCAATCAATTCTTCCGGAAAATCAACTTCCCGTAATACTTCTATGGCATATCCGTATTCTGCAATATCAACATCTACATGTGAGTCCGTGCCAAGTACAATCATCGCCCTTTGCTTTTTACACTCCTGAAGAATATTCCTGCAATTTTCTTTTGTATTTAGACGGAATCCATCTGGACGGAGCGAAGAATTATTGACCTCAATCAAGGTCCCTGTTTTCTTTGCTTCTTTTACAAATTTGGCACAGTCAACTGGAAATCTTCCATCATCTGGATGCCCAATAATATCTACATACTCATTCTCCATTACACGAAGGTATGCCTTTGTAATATTTTCTACAGTTCGTTCACTCTGAAAACACGGTATATGCATACTTGCAATGGCTATGTCAAGCTGCTTCAGTACATCTTTGGAAAGATCAACCTCTCCTTGCTCATTCATAATATTCAATTCCGTTCCTAAGAACAGCTCGACACCATACATTTTCCGTGGAACAACTCTCAGATTCTGAAAATAATACGGATGGCATGTTCCCGGCATCTGTGGCGCATGCTCCGTAATCGCCAGCCCTTTCAGTCCTTTTTCTGCTGCCATGGATGCCATCTCTCGAATGGTATTATATGCATGCCCACTTGCCAACGTATGGGAATGGGTGTCAATTTCTATCTTCATGATAAATCCTTCTTTCACATTATTTATTTTTAATCCAGGAAATATTATACAGCATACATTTATCTTTTTCTACACATTCTAATTCTATACATTTGAATTTTACATTTGGAGGTATCACAATGAAAGATAAAAAAAACGAAAAAATTATTGACGAATATGACTATCTCTCTAATGCGGCTTCCACTCAGGACTGCACCGGATTGATTCCTTCCGAACCAGTTTCTGTTGAAGAAATCGAATCTTATGAAGAGCTGTATCACTTCCTTCCACCCAACGGAAGAGCTGCCAATATCAAGCCCGAGGAACAACGCAAATAATCTGGCATATATTAATCAAAAACGGGGTGTTATTCATGCCACCCATAAATTTAGTACCAGTAAATGGCACAATTCAGAATATTTCCGCATTTGGAAACAACTGCTGCCAACAGCAGGTTACTATCCGCAATTCTGATGGTATACAGAATTTCATTATTCATCCAGGCACATATGTCATTGAAGAAATACGGCTTCGTCCTGGTATGAATGTTACAGCATTCTACGACGCAAACCTCCCTATTCCCCTTATCTTTCCGCCACAGTACCAGACTGTATTCATCGGACGCCGGAATCCAGCTGAGACCATTTACGCCGGCAATTTCGATGAAAGCCTCCTATCCTTAGACGGAACACTACAACTAAATCTTGGTCGTTCAACCAGTATCGTCACCTCCAACGGGCAGCCATACAACTGCAGCCCCGGAGGACAATTACTGATTGTATATTATACAACAACCACAAGAAGTGTTCCGCCACAAACCACACCAAGAAAGGTAATCGTAATATGTTAGTTGGGGACGTAGACTTTTTTAAAAAGTCTACGTCCCCAACTTCATTTTGTGGTGTACCTTTTTGTAATTTGTGGTGTACCCAAATGAAAAACTTTCATTTTCTACTTGACATATTTTACTCTCAAATATACGCTAATGAAGGTATGATTCTTATATAACGTGAGGTAACTTTATGAAAAAGATACTAATGATAGCTACCGGAGGTACGATTGCCTCTAAAGAAGGAGATTCTGGTTTGGCTCCTGCAATAAGCGGAGAGGAATTAGCAGACAGTGTGCCTGGCATTCGTGATATATGCCAATTAACTGTTCTTCAGCTTATGAATATCGACAGTACGAATATGCGTCCGCGTCAATGGCTGCAGATTCGTGACGCAATCATGGAACAATATGATTCTTACGATGGTTTTGTAATTTTACACGGAACGGATACTATGGCATATACAGCTGCTGCTTTGTCTTATTTGATTCAAAACAGCTGCAAACCGATTGTATTAACGGGTTCCCAGAAGCCAATGGGTAACCCTTATACTGATGCAAAGATAAATATATATCAAAGTATTCTCTATGCAGTGGATGATGCTTCTTGCAATGTGAATATTGTATTTAATGGAAAAGCTGTTGCAGGAACCCGTGGCCGCAAACAGCGCACTCGAAGTTTTGACGCCTTTGAAAGTATGAATTTCCCAATGATGGCCGTACTTCATGATGACCGTATTATCCGTCACTATATGGAAATCCCGCCTGCTCCAGAGGATCTTAAGACTTATGACCAGCTTAATGATCGTGTATTTGTCTTGAAACTGACACCAGAAGCTAAATCTGACATTTTTGATCTATTAAAAGGACATTATGATGCTATTATTCTTGAAACATTCGGAATCGGAGGTATTCCTGATTCTTTTGAGAAGGCAATCTTCTCATGGGTGGATTCTGGAAAAACTTTGGCGGTAACGACTCAGGTACCAGAGGAAGGCTGTGACCTCGAAGTGTATAAAGTAGGAAAGAAATACAGCGAGCATCCCAGAATTCTTCAAGCCGGAGATATGACTACCGAATCTATCGTAGCAAAGCTTATGTGGGTTCTTGGACAGACAGACCAGTCAGAAAAGATAAAAGAATTATTTTACACAGTGATTAATCATGATCGAATATAATATCATGACTTAACAATGGCAGTATTGGAAGAGAACTTTCCATAATACTGCCATTGTTTTATATCTGCCTTATTTTTGCGTCTACTGCTTCTTTTCTTACATTATGATGCTGATTTTGATTTTCAAGCTCTGTTTTTTGGGTAATGCTATTAAATTTATCATTACTTTTTTTCTGATTCTGCTGTTCTCGTTTTTTCTCATTCATACCTATTTTCCCTGCTCATTCCATCATTATATTCCTTCTTGCCAGGCTTTTTCTCTGATGGAATCGGAGAATCCTGATAGATGGAAGACTCCCTGTTTCCCTCATAAGCATCTTTGGTCTGTGTGTAATCAATTGGTTTTTCTGTTGTAAACGAAGACTTTTCTTTCATGCATATAATCCTCCTGTTGTTCGTACATTTTTAGACAAGATATGCCACAAGGGCAATCTTTTCTCCTGTCTCTTTCTGAATCGTCTGTTCTAATTTTGTGATTTTTTCACACATTTCTTCTGAAAGGTTGGCGTAAGCAATACCAGGAGAATCATTTGTTATTGAAGAATCTATCTCGATCATCATGTACTCCTCCTTTCAAAAGTAGTATGCATATTTTTCACAAACCTATTCATACCAGATATTCATTTATTAAATTCAAAAAGAAACGATGTCGCTGCATAAATTTCTATTAAATGCACATTCTATTCATGAGGTGATTGTAATGATTGATAATCGAGAACTTCCCATTGGATTTACAATGGAGCTTGCACAACATTCTGACATTCTAAATAAATTTGCTCAGCTTCCCGAATCCGAACAAAAAAGTATTATTCATGGAGCAAGGCAAGTAAAGTCACGCAATGAAATGCGCAACTACGTCGAAAATATGTTTCAATAAAAGCTTTTTTAATCTTTCATTTTCACACAATATTCTCTTTTGAATATATTATAGCATTAGGGAATTCAAGGAGGATATTCATGAAAAAGAAAGCTGTTTCCGTTTTCCTGGTAATTGCAATAGCGATTACTGCTCTGTTAGGCTGTACTTCAGAAAATCAAGATGTTGAATCCACAAGTACTGAATCTGTCACGGATACAAAGCTTACGAAAGTAATCTTAAACGAAGTGGCACACTCTATCTTTTACGCACCTATGTATGTCTCCATCGAAGAAGGATATTTTGAAGAGGAAGGTATTGAACTCACTGTTCAGACTGGATTCGGCGCAGATAAGACTATGACCGCTGTTCTCTCTGGCAGCGCTGATATCGGATTTATGGGATCCGAAGCTTCCATCTACACCTACAATGAAGGGGCAAATGATTATGTAGTAAACTTTGCCCAATTGACCCAGCGAGCAGGGAACTTTTTGGTTGCCCGTGAAGAGATGCCTGATTTTACCTGGGAAGAACTGAAGGGAAAAGATGTACTTGGAGGACGAAAAGGTGGCATGCCAGAAATGGTATTTGAATATATCTTAAAGCAAAATGGCATTGACCCATCCAAAGATCTGAATATCAATCAAAACATAGACTTTGGCTCCACTGCTGCCGCATTTTCCGAAGGTCAGGCTGACTTTACGATTGAATTCGAACCAGGCGCGACGAATCTGGAAAAAGAAGGAAAAGGCTTTGTTGTCGCTTCTCTTGGTACTGACAGTGGTTACGTCCCATATACCGCATTTTCTGCAAAGCAAAGCTATATTGATGAACATCCAGATATCATCCAGGGTTTCACCAATGCTTTACAGAAAGGTATGGACTACGTACAGACTCACACGCCTGAAGAGATTGCTTCCATCATCGCACCACAGTTCAAAGAAACTGATCAGGATACTATTACGGCCATCGTCACACGTTACTATGATCAAGACACATGGAAGGATAATCTGATTTTTGAAGAAGATAGTTTTGATCTTTTGCAAGATATTCTGGAAAATGCCGGAGAACTCACCGAACGTGCTCCTTATGAAGATCTTGTGACAACAGAATTTGCCAAGAAAGCTGCAAAATAATAAAAAAATGCTGAAGGTTACAGTTTTTCACTGTATTCTTCAGCATCTTTTTATTATCTTATATGTATCAGTTAGCTGCGGTTTTGCTCTTCTACTAACTTCGCGGCACCGTACATCTCTCTTAACTTAGGCTTTTCAATCTTTCCGGTTGCATTACGCGGAACATCTGCAAAAATAATCTTACGTGGACGTTTATATCGCGGAAGCTTTTTACAGAATTCATTGATATCTTCTTCTGTACAGACAACGTCTGGTTTTAAAGAGATGATCGCTGCTGCAATCTCTCCAAGTCGATGATCTGGGAGACCAATAACTGCCACATCCAGAATCGCATCATTTGTACGGAGAAAATCTTCTATCTGCACCGGATATATATTCTCTCCACCACTGATAATCACATCTTTCTTTCTGTCTACCAGGAAGATAAATCCATCTTCATCTTCCATTGCCATATCGCCTGTATAAAGCCATCCATCGTGCAAAACTTCTTCCGTTGCTTTCTTGTCATTGTAATATTCTACCATGACTCCGGGACCTTTGACAGCAAGTTCACCAGTCTCTCCCCGCTTCACTGGATTTCCGTTATCATCAATGATCTTTGTTTCCCATCCATAACCGGCTTTTCCAATAGCACCAACCTTATGAATATTCTCAACTCCCAGATGAACACATCCTGGTCCTATAGACTCACTTAACCCATAATTCGTATCATACTGATGATGTGGGAAGTACTCTTTCCAATGCTTAATAAGGCTTGGCGGTACAGGCTGTGCACCAATATGCATCAGGCGCCATTGATCCAATTGATAATCATCAAGATTAATCTTACCACTGTCAAGAGCAAGCAGAAGATCCTGTGCCCATGGAACTAACAGCCACACAATCGTACATTTTTCTTCCGATACTGCCCGAAGAATAAATTCCGGATTTGTTCCCTTCAGAAGAACTGCTTTTCCTCCTGTCAGAAAACTTCCGAACCAATGCATCTTCGCCCCCGTATGATAAAGAGGAGGAATACATAAGAATACATCATCTTTTGTCTGACCATGATGATTCTGCTCTACTTTCGCAGAATGCATCAATGCCTGGTGAGTATGTAAAATTGCTTTCGGAAAACCTGTCGTTCCAGATGAAAAATATATCGCAGCATAGTCTTCATCATTGATATCAATCTTCGGAGACTGGCTGGAACAATTTGCAGAATGTATCGTATAGTCTTCTGCAAACCCAGGGCATCCATCTCCTACATAATATAAAAGTCTGTGTTGGCTGATATCATCAGCGATCTCTTCTACTCGTCCGATAAATTCTGGTCCAAACACCAGCACATCTACTTCTGCCAGTTCTACACAATATTTAATTTCTTCAGCAGAATAGCGGAAATTCAACGGCACTGCCAAAGCGCCTGTCTTTAAAACCCCAAAATAAATCGGCAGCCACTCCAGACAATTCATCAACAAAATAGCTACTTTATCACCTTTTTTCACACCTCTTTCCAACAAAAGGTTGGCAAAACGGTTGGCCTTCTCATTAAACACATTCCATGTAATCTCACGACGGTGATACGGTGCACGTACTGGCTCAATCAGCTCATATTCCTTCCATGTTACTCGTCTTGTCTCTGGCATCTCTGGATTAATCTCTACCAGACACACATCATCTCCGTACAGACGACAATTCTTCTCCAAGATATCTGTAATCGGCATTTGAAAATCCCCTTTCCATGCCGAATATTATAAATTTCGGCACTTTAACGCTTTTACTCATTAAAGTTTATGATACCTAATTTGTAGAAGATTGTCAATCTATTATTGATATATCCTTCATTCTATGATCCACAATTTTATTTTTCTGCCGGAATTCTCTTGGAGATATTCCATACACGGTTTTAAATGCTCTTGAAAAATGTAATAGATTTGGATATCCTACGGAGATTCCAATATCTCCAACGGTCGCATTGGTAAGCGTAAGCGCTTCTGCTGCCTTGGTCATTCGATACTGGATCAAAAATTCCTGCGGAGATTTTCCCACCGTACTCTTGAATACTTTTCCAAAATAGCTACGGTCTAACTTGCATCTCTTGGCCATATCTTCTACCGTGATATTCCGGGCATAATTCTGCTCAATAAAGTTAACTGCCTCTCTGGTGTAAAACTCGCTTAATTTTCCACCCTGCAGCTGCTTTCTGGATGTCGAATATTGAATCAAATTGTCTAAAAACAGATACAGACGTCCAATCAGATTTAACGAAGACGCATTCTGATTCTCTATAAATGTAAACATCTGACATTTCAACTCTTCTCCATGCTGTGGTGTATCCGGTACATAGATAGGATTTTTCTGAGAAAGTCCGGCCATCTCTATACATTCTTTTGCACGAAGTCCGCCAAATTCAATCCAGATATATTCCCACGGTTCATCCTTATCCGCGGAATACATATTTGCATATTCTGGGAAAAGCAAAAAACCGCTTCCGCCAGATATCTGGTAAATAGTCGAATTATACCTTTCATCATCTGCGTACAGTGTACCCTTGCCAGAGATCACATAGTGAAACAGATAATGATTCCTTACAAATGGTCCGAAAGAATGCAGAGAGCTGCATTTTTCATAACCATATTGATAAATTGTTAAATCCATAAAACGTTCGTCCTGAAAAACAGAAAACAACAAATCAGACATCCTAACACCGCCTTTGTTTTTGTGTATTTTTCACAATTTACTGATTTTATTTTATCTATTTTTAACAAATTTTTTATATTTAAGCTAATTATATACCAAAATGCGTCTATACTTCAACCATTTTCGAACAATCACGAATTTTGGTAACAAACCACACACATAGAAATATTTACCTTTTTTTTCGCCACTGCTATGATTTCGATTAGAAACAATAATTCATGCAAAGGAGAGGTGTGAAATGAAAAAGAAACTAGTTACTGTACTCCTTATGATTACAGTCTTAACCGGTATGGTTGCTGCTACCGGCTGCGGAAATTCTTCCGGGAAAGACGGGAAAATCCATATTAATCTTGTACAGTACAAACCAGAGGCAGTCAAAGCTTTCGAAAAGATGGAAGAAGAATTCAATGCAACCCATGACGATATTGTCCTGGAAATCGAATCTCCTAACGATGCTATGACTGTCTTAAAAACACGTTTTATCAAAGAAGATGTCCCTGACATTATCGGTATTGGAGGAGATGTTAATTTCTCTTCTTTCATCGACTCCGATATGTTGATGGATATTTCTGATTTTGAAGGAATCTCTGACATCAAACCCGCTTATCTTAAAATTGCCAAGAATCTGGAATATGTTCCAGAAGAAGGTGTCTATTCCGTTCCTTATGTTGCCAATGCCGCGGGAATCCTCTACAACAAAGATATGTTCGATGAGCATAACTGGGATATTCCTACCACCTGGGATGAATTTATGGCATTGTGCGATGAGATTCAGGCATCTGGAATCCAGCCGCTGTATTTTGGTTTCAAAGACACTTGGACTTGCCTTGCTCCATGGAACTCTCTTGCTGTAGACCTGGCTCCTGCCGATGTCTGCCAGCAAGTAAACCGGGGAGAAACCACTTTTTCAGATGAGTACAGAGAAGTGTCAGAAAAAATGTTAGAATTACTTCCTTATGGTCCTGAAGATCCTTATGCGTATAACTACAATGATGCCTGTACCGCATTCGCAAATGGAGAATCTGCCATGTACACGATTGGTAATTATGCAGTCCCTCAGATTCAGTCTGTAAACCCGGATATGAATATTGATTCTTTTGTAATGCCGGGGAATAACAATGCTGACGAAAATATTCTGAATTCCGGAATTGATCTTCAGTTCTGTGTTACAAACGACTGCGAAAACAAAGAAGCCGCTTATGAGGTATTACGATATCTGTTAAAAGATGAAACCATCCAGATCTATCTGAATGATCAGAGTGCCGTCCCTTGTAAAGAAGGCGATTTTGAACTTCCAGAAGTCTTAAATGGTATGGCTTCTTACATTAAAGAAGGAAAAATGGCTGATTACCAAGACCACTATTATCCTGCCGAAATGTCTGTCGATGCACAGATTCAGACATTTTTAATCAACGGTGATGTCAATGCATTTTTGAAAAAATTTGATTCTGACTGGGAGCGTTATAATCGTGACATTATCCGTAAGGTACAGGAATATGAAGAAAATGGAGGGAATGAATAATGAAGAAAAAACTTAGCAGAAACCAGACATTCCTGTTAATCACAATCCCCGTTTTATTACTGTTCTTCTGCTTTAACACGCTTCCTTTGATCAAAGGATTCATGTACAGTTTTACAAACTTCAAAGGATTTGGAAGTTATGACATTGTTGGTCTGCGCAACTATATTGACCTGTTCACTGACGCCCGCGTAGGAAAATCTTATCTTTTTACTTTTAAATTTGCAATTCTTGCAACAATTATTACGAATATTATCGCTCTGATTCTTGCACTTGGCCTGAACAGCAAGATCAAAGCCAAAAGTACTCTGCGTGGTATCTATTTTGTGCCGAGAATTCTTGGTGGACTGGTTGTCGGTTATATTTTCGGATATATATTCACCTATATTCTTCCGGCAGTCACAAGCACTTCCAGTATGCTCTCCAGCACCAATACTGCATGGATCGCTATCGTAATCGTTGCCTCATGGCAGGCAATTGCACAGACTACTTTGATCTATATCTCAGGTCTGCAGACAGTTCCAGAAGACGTGTATGAAGCAGGTGCTATCGATGGTGCTACCGGATGGAAAAGTTTTAAGTCACTGACTCTCCCACTGATTATTCCGTTTTTGAGCATTAACATGGTATTAAGCATGAAAGATTTCCTTATGGTATTTGACCAGATTATGGCTTTGACCAAAGGAGGTCCTGCACAGAGTACCGAGTCTATCTCTTATCTGATCTATAACAATGGTATTGGAGGCGGTCAGTTTGGTTTTCAGAGTGCCAACGCGGTTATCTTCTTTGTGGTAATCGTAGCCATCTCCGTATTCCAGCTTAATTTTATGGGAAAGAAGGAGGAACAGTTATAATGAAAAAGAAAAACAAAGTTGCTGCCGCTACGAACTGGCCTGTCACTATATTATTAATTCTTGGCTGTGTAACGGTAATCTTTCCACTTTATATGGCAATCGTAATTGCATTTAAAAAACCATCTGAAATGACCAATGATATTGCCGGAGCTTTAAGTCTGCCAGGTACCTGGAGTCTGGAAAATTTTGCAGAAGCTATGCGAGTAACAGATTTCTGGCATTCTCTTGGGTACAGCGTTCTGATTACAGTCACTACTGTAGTTCTGGCAATCCTGATTCATTCTCTGGCGGGATATGCCATTGGAAGAGCTATGGCTCATAGCAAGTTCTACAAGTTATCATACCTTTACATTGTGAGTGGTATGTTCGTACCATTTGCCATCCTTATGATGCCTCTGGTAAAACAAACCGCACAAATGGGAATTGACAACTGGTTTGGAGTTATATTATGTTATTTAGTGTTCTATATGCCGATGAATGTTATGCTTTACTCCGGCTATTTAAAGAACATTCCAATTGCACTGGAAGAAGCCGCCTACGTGGACGGTGCAACTACATGGACAACTTACTGGAAAGTAATCTTCCCGATCATGAAACCCATGCACGCAACCGTTGCCGTACTGACTGCTCTCGGAACCTGGAACGATGTAATGACCCCTCTGGTCATCATGTCCGGAACGGGAACAAACACTCTGCCTCTTGCACAGTTAACTTTCCAGACACAGTTCGGCACCAACTACAATCTGGCTTTTGCTTCTTATTTACTATCACTGATTCCAATTCTTCTGTTCTATATTGTATGTCAGAAACAGATTATTAATGGTGTTGTAAATGGTGCAGTAAAATAATACAATATTATTCAAAGCGAGGACGTACATATGGCAATTTTACTTGACGATACAAAACGAATATTTACACTACAGACAGACCATAGCATGTACCAGATGAAAGCCGACAGGTATGGAGTATTACTCCATACCTGGTTCGGCAATAATGGAACCTCTTTTGACTATTCTTATCTGATTACATACGAAGACAGGGGCTTTTCCGGGAACCCTTATGAAACGGAAAACGAAAGGACCTATTCCTTAGACGCATTGCCACAAGAGTATCCCGTCTATGGGAGCGGAGACTACCGCTCTACGGCATTAAAAGTCCGTTATCCTGACGGTTCCAATGCCTGTGAGCTTCGTTACTACAGTTATCAGATTCTAAATGGTAAGTATTCTCTTCCTGGGCTTCCCGCTATCTATGCAACGGAAGACACAAAGGCAGATACCCTCATCATCACACTGGAAGATACCAGGCACTGTTTTTATGTTCATATATACTATGGAGTTCTTGAAAATCTGGACATTATCACAAGAGCAGTATGTATTGAAAATCACTGTAGTGATGATCTTTATTTTGAAAATATACAAAGTACTTGTGTAGACTATCTGCATGGAAACTTTAATTTTCATACATTCTATGGGCGACATGTAAAAGAACGCACGCACCAAAAATCTCCTCTGCAGCATGGCATTCAGTCCATCGGAAGCACCCGTGGAACTTCCAGCCACCAATACAATCCTTTCTTCATTCTGTCTGAGCAAGACACAACGGAAGATACCGGTAATTGTTATGGATTTTCACTTTTATACAGCGGAGATTTCTCAGGCCTTGCAGAATATGATCAATATGATCAGACACGGATTCTCCTGGGCATTCATCCTGATAATTTTTATTATTGTATAAAACCCGGTGAAAAATTCTATGCACCCGAAACTGCTATGGCTTTTTCTGACTGTGGGCTTGGCAATCTGTCGCATATCTATCATAAAGCATACCGCAATAATCTATGCCGAGGCAAATACAAAACAGCTAGACGACCGATCCTTCTGAACAGCTGGGAAGGCGTGTATTTTGATTTTGACGGGGATAAATTAGTCCAGATGGCAAAAGATGCTTCCGAACTAGGCGTCGAGCTCTTCGTCATGGATGACGGATGGTTTGGCAAGCGCGACCTGGACGTCTCCGGACTAGGTGACTGGCTCGTCAATGAAGAGAAATTAGGTTGCACACTTGGCGAGCTTTCTGAGCGGATTCACAAATTAGGCCTGCAATTCGGCATCTGGTTTGAACCTGAATGTGTCAACGAAGACAGCAATCTATATCGCGCACATCCTGACTGGGCTCTTCAGGTTCCTGGTAAGGCGCCTTGTCGTTCTCGATACCAGTTGGTACTGGATTTCTCCCGGGAAGATGTCCGGGATTATATTTTCACTCATATTTGCCAAGTTCTGGATTCTGCAAAAATTGAATATCTGAAATGGGATTTCAACCGCAGTATTTCTGATATATACAGTGCTAAGCTTCCCGCCAAAAGGCAGGGAGAAGTCGCCCATCGCTATATTCTGGGCTTATATGATATGTTGGAAAAACTGATTCAGCGTTATCCTGATATCTTGATTGAAGGATGCAGCGGAGGAGGCGGACGATTTGATGCCGGAATGTTATATTATACACCGCAGATCTGGTGCAGTGATGATACAGATGCTATTGAACGCCTCAGCATCCAATATGGAACTTCTTTCGGTTATCCTGTCAGCACCATGGGATCTCATGTTTCAAAATGTCCTAATGAGCAGACTGGGCGCATGACTCCTCTGAACACCAGAGCAACTGTTGCTATGTCAGGAACTTTTGGATATGAATTGGACGTAAATCAAATGTCCGATGAAGAAAAAGCTCTTGTAAAAGCTCAGATCAAAGAGTTCAAAAGCTATGATTCTTTAATCCAGAATGGTAATTACTATCGGCTGACAGATCCCTCAGAAGCCCAAAGCTATCATAGCTGGGAATTTGTTGCCGAAGATAAAAGCGAGGCCCTTCTGTGTATTGTATCTTTACAGATTCATCCCAATGGTCCTGGAAATTATATCAAATTAAAAGGACTGGATCCGCACAGTGCTTATCTGATCGATGGGAAGAAATATCCTGGAGATGTACTGATGAACGGCGGACTTTTGCTTCCTTTTGCCAAGGCAGAATACGAAAGCTTCCGCATTCATATTACTAGATGTTAAAAAGACTGCCTGAATCTCAAACAGATTCAGGCAGTCTTTTATTTCTTATGAACCTATATGTTCTACAATATAGCTTTTCACTTTTTCTTTTGGCATTCCAAGAGCCACTGCCAACTCTCCATACAGGAAAAATTCTGCAATATTCAAATACTTATCATCGACATTAATTGCTTTCTTACCAGATGCCAGACGCTTCATCTTACGCAGATAAGAAGTCTTGATGATTGCGATCCATTCCCTGCATTCATTTTTTAACAATGCTTCTTTGTATAATGCTTCTCTTCGCTTCTCATCAGGCACCCACAGAGTGTCAACATTAGGCATATCGCCAATTAATGCATGTGCATCTTCTTCTGTTATGATCTTTCTGATTTGATTTTTCTCATTATCTACAGGTGTATAAAGTGTTCCGCCAGCATCATATAAGGGCTTCAATGTATAATATTTTTTCTTCTTATCTGAGCAACTTATATCCAATTTCCCAACGGCCGTTACCTCGCAGACACCTTCTTTATAATGTGCTACGTAATCTCCTATCTCAAACATATTTACCTCCTGTCTGGAGTTGTTTTTAGTCTCTGATACATAAATATTATATCATGCTCAATTTTTTGATGTAAGAAGATTTTTACAAAACTTGCCTGATTTATCGTTACAAAATCTATTGTAACTGCTTAATCTGCTCGTTCAGATCATTTAAATATACCCAGCGGTCCATCTTCTCATCCAATGCCTGCTCTATCTGTTCTTTCTCCTTCAACAGCTCATTTAATCTGGCGGAATTTGTTACATTCTGTGCAATTTCCTGATCCAGTTTTTCGATTTTCCCTTCTAATTCTGCAATATCATCATCAATAGATTCAAATTCCTTCTGTTCTTTATAAGTAAATCTTATTTTCTTTTCATGCTGTTTCCATGCGTCTTTGTTCGCATCTTTATCAGCTTTCTCGGCTTTTCCGGCAGACACTTTTTCTTCTGGAACAGCTTCTAATTCCTTACGAATCAGATAATCTGAATATCCTCCTTCAAACTGACGAATCTCTCCTTCTCCCTCAAATGAAAAAATTCGATTTACCGTGCGATCCAGGAAATATCTGTCATGAGATACAATAATGATAATTCCGTCAAACCGATCCAGGTAATCTTCCAGAATTGTCAACGTCTGGATATCCAGATCATTGGTAGGCTCATCCAGAATCAAGACATTTGGAGAGCTCATCAGCACACGAAGCAGATACAGTCTCCGCTTCTCCCCTCCCGAAAGCTTTTCAATTCTGGACCACTGCATAGCTCCGTCAAACAAGAAATTCTCCAGCATCTGTGAAGCAGTGATCTTTCCTTCTGGAGTCGTAATATATTCCCCGACTTCCTTTACATAATCAATCACTTTCTCGGAATCATCCATATATTCATTTTCCTGTGAAAAATAACCTACCCGGATTGTCTGTCCCATCTCTACGGTCCCTGTATCTGACCGGACAATTCCATTGATAATCTTAAGAAGCGTTGTCTTTCCACAGCCATTAGGACCAATGATGCCAATTCGGTCATTTTTCAAAAAAATATAATTATAATCCTTAATTAAGATTCTCTCTCCATATGACTTAGAAATATCAGATAGTTCAATCGTCTTATTCCCCATCCGTGAAGCAACAGAACTCATGGAAACTCTCTTTTCCTCCTGAATATCCTGAATCTCCTGCATTGCTTTAATACGGTCAATATGAGCTTTTTGCTTGGTACTTCTTGCTCTTGCTCCCCGACTTAACCATTCCAATTCTGTTCTGAGCAGGCTTTTCCGCTTTCGTTCCGTTGCAAGTGCCATATTTTGACGTTCTTCTTTTAAACGCACAAATTCTGAATAATTCCCTGGATAACTGTATAATTTTCCATTATCTACTTCTACGATCCTATTTACAACACGATCTAAAAAATAACGATCATGTGTGACCATCAAAACTGCTCCTCTGAACTGAATCAGATATTCTTCCAGCCATTCAGACATTGCATTATCTAAATGGTTTGTAGGTTCGTCTAACACTAAGATATCTGCGGATGTTAAAAGTGCATTTACTAGCGCAATCCGCTTCTTCTGACCACCTGACATATGCTCTATCTTCTCATCATATTCCGTAAATCCCAACTGATTTAACATCGCTTTTGCATCTGCTTCGACGGTCCATTGATTCAATTCATCGATATTTCCTTCTACTGCTGCTTTTAATACGGTCGTTCCACTTTCAAATACCGGAGTCTGTGGAAGGTAACATATCTTAACCTGGCTCCTCATACTGATTTTTCCAGAATCATAAGGTTCGATACCAGCTGCAACTTTCAGCAGAGTTGATTTCCCCATTCCATTGATTCCGATCACTCCGATTTTTTCATTCTCGCTAATACTAAATCCTATATCGTTCAAGAGGATTCTATCGGTATAAGATTTGATAATATGCTCCATCGTCTGTAAATTCATACTTTTTCTTCTCCACTATTCTTTTAATTCTCATTTTAATTGTCAGTATATCTGAAATTATAATCAACTTCAAGATATCAATTCTTTATGCAAATCTCTAAATTACACATTAATTTGAAAATCCTTCTCAGATATTCCATTTCAATCAAAAAAATTTTACGAATTTTGCATATTTTTGATTTAAAATATGGAAAGAATTCACAAAAAATTGTATAATATTTTATAACATGTAACACAAATGGAAAGAGAGGACTCACTATGAAACAAAACAATATGTTAGCGATGATTTTAGCTGGTGGTCGGGGGTCTCGCTTGCATGAATTAACCAACAAAGTTGCAAAACCGGCCGTTTCATATGGTGGTAAATACCGCATCGTTGACTTCCCATTAAGTAACTGTGCAAACAGCGGTATTGATGTTGTCGGAGTATTGACACAGTATGAATCTATTCTGCTGAACAGTTACGTAGCTGCCGGTGGTCGCTGGGGTCTGGATGCAAAAGACAGTGGAGTATATGTACTTCCACCACGTGAGAAAGCAGATGCCAATCTGGATGTATATCGTGGAACTGCAGATGCTATTTCTCAGAATATTGACTTTATCGATACCTATTCACCGGAATATCTCCTCGTTCTTTCCGGTGACCATATCTACAAGATGAATTATGCCAGAATGCTTGCAGCTCATAAGGAACATAATGCAGACGCAACTATCGCTGTAATCGAAGTTCCAATGAAAGAAGCAAGCCGTTTTGGAATCATGAACACCGATGAAACCGGACGTATTGTAGAGTTTGAAGAAAAACCAGAGCATCCTAAGAGCAACCTTGCTTCTATGGGTATCTATATCTTTAACTGGAAGCTGCTTCGCAAACTGTTGGTTGCTGACATGAAGAATCCAGATTCTAATCACGATTTTGGTAAGGATATCATTCCACAGCTCCTGAATGATAATAAAACTCTTTATGCTTACAAATTCAAAGGTTACTGGAAAGATGTAGGAACCATCGATTCTTTGTGGGAAGCAAATATGGATCTTCTGGACAAGAATAACGAGCTTGATCTGAATGATCCGACATGGAAGATTTATACGGAAGATGTTACAACTTTGCCTCATTATATCGGACCTGATGCCGCAATTAAACGTGCATTTATTACTCAGGGTTGCAGAATCGAAGGTGAAGTAAAGAATTCTGTCCTGTTTACCGGTGCAAAAGTCGGAGCAGGTGCCAAGATTATTGACAGCGTACTGATGCCAGGCGTTGAAGTTGAAGAAGGTGCTGTTGTCACACGTGCACTTGTTGCTGACGGAATTAAGATTGGAAAAGGCGCTGTTGTCGGAAGCGCTGACAGCGAACACATTGAGCTTGTTGCAAAACGTGTAAAGGGGGTAGAATAATATGTGTGATGCATTAGGTATTGTTAATTTTTCCGGAAATCACATCTGGGTAAATGGATTGGAGGACTATCGCCCGATTGGTGCATTCTCTTTCTTAGGAAGATACCGTGTGATCGACTTTCCTATCTCTAACATGAGCAATAGTGGAATTGACCGTATTCAAGTATACATTAGAAGAAAACCGCGTTCATTAACCGAACACCTTGGAACTGGACGTCACTATAATATCAACTCCAAGCGTGGTAAATTACATATCCTGTTCTCTGACCCAAAAGCAGAAAATGATTTATATAACACTGATATCGCTGCTTTTTCAGAAAATATGGAATGTATTGAACGGGCACATAATCCTTATGTAATTATTGCCCCAAGTTATATGGTATATTCTGCTAATTTTGATACTCTGCTTAAGACACACATTGATTCTGGAGCAGACATTACATTACTATATCATTCTGTAGACAATGCCAAGGACTCTTTCCTGAATTGTAATACTTTGAATTTAAACCGACAGAAAGGTGTATTGTCCCTGGAACCAAACCGTGGAACTGCAAAAAACAGAAACATTTTCATGGATACATATATTATGAAAAGGGAACTGTTTATCGATCTGGTGAAAAAAGCAAAATCTATTTCTTCCATGTATACATTAGCAGATACTATTAATTATGCATGTAATGAACTGGATGTACGTGGCGTTTCCCATCGTGGATTCTTTGCATCTATTACAGACCTGAACAGTTTCTACAATGCAAATATCTCTTTGATTGATTTTAAGACAGCAACAACTCTGTTTGATGAAGACTGGCCGGTATATACCAGAACAAACGACTCTTGCCCAACACAGTATTTTGAAACGGCAAATGTTAAAAATTCCGTTGTATCCAATGGATGTCTGATTGAAGGTACCATTGAGAATTCTGTAATCGGACGTGGATGTATAATCAAGAAAGGGGCTGTTGTCAAAAACAGTGTTATCTTACCAGGCACACAGATTGGCGAAGATATCACCATTGACTGCCAGGTAGTTGACAAGCATGCTAAGATTATTCATGCAAAAGAGATTATCGGAACACCTGATAATCCTGGTTATATCCGTCGTGAAGATGTTATCTAAAACTTTATTCTAACTAATATAAAGAAAAGCGTATTCATTTTTCTGAATACGCTTTTCTTTATATTTCCCTGTTCTAATCAAGATATGTCTTCTTGTATTCTTCCCGAATTTCTTCTGGCACCAGGCTTCCTCCTGTCGCCCATACAATATGTGACGATTGATCCATCTTTTCAGACAGATGATGTATTTCCACATATTTTTTGGTTTCTTCATATTGCATTAATTTTAACAGACCTTCAAATGCTGCACAAGAACTTGGTTCAATAAAGATATCCTCTGTCCTACAAAGTGCACGCATATATTCATATAACCACTTATCTTCTACTGTAAACTCCCCACTTAATAGTGGTTCCATTACCTTTCCGACAAAACCTGAGGGACGGCCTACCGCCAGGCCATCTGCATGTGTAATACCTGTCAAACCAACATCCTGTACACAGATTGCATTATGAAGTCCCGTTGTCATTCCAAGAAGCATACACGGAGCCTGTGTCGGCTCCACAAAGAAAACATGTGCATTATCTCCCCAAAGCTCCTTTAATCCAAAAGTAATTCCTCCTGGAGCCCCGCCTACACCACATGGAATATATACAAACAAAGGATGTTTTTCGTCCACAACAATCTTTTGTTCTTCCAATTGTGCTTTCAATCTTTTTGCCGCGACTGCATATCCCAGGAACAAGTTTTTTGAATTTTCATCATCTACAAAATAGCTTTTCGGATTCGCGTCTGATTCCTTTCGCCCATTTTTTACCGCTTCACTATAATCAGAGTCATACTCGATAACCTGTACACCATGACTTCTCAACAGCTCTTTTTTCCACTGCTTTGCATCCGCTGACATATGCACGATTACTCTATAACCTACAGCCGCACTGGCTATACCTATACTCAGACCAAGATTGCCCGTAGATCCCACTTGTATCGTATACAGACCAAAAAATTCTCTGCACTCTTCTGAAGCCAGTTTTGAATAGTCATCCTCTGGCGTAATCAATCCTGCCTCCAATGCAAGTTCTTCTGTATGCTTTAAAACTTCATAGATGCCGCCTCTGGCTTTAATGGAACCTGCAACAGCAAGATGACTGTCCTGCTTCAAAAAGAGTTTTCCCTGAATGGCATCTCCATAGGTTTCATTCAGATAATCCTGCATTGCCGGTATCGGTGTCAAGACAGATTCAATGACTCCCTTTGTTTCTATTGTTTCCGGGAAGCTCTTCATAATAAACGGTGCGAAGCGCTGCAGTCTCGCTTCTGCATCGTCAATATCTTCCATCGTGATTCCAAGTGTATCTTTTGCTTCAATCCATGATTGTAATTTGGGATTCACCCAGCCAACTTCTCTGGCAGCAGCAATCGCTCTTACAATCGGCATCTCCAAATACTCTTTTCCCATATTATGGCCCCGCAATTCTTCTTCGCTTCTATCTTATAAGAACAGATATTTTAATATGAATAATACTGCTAACACATACATTAATGCACTGATTTTTTTCTCTTTTGTCTTTCCTGTTACAACATTCAGTACTACATATGAGATAACTCCCATAGAGATACCTTCAGAAATACTATAGAAAAATGGCATTGATGCGATACAGATATAACATGGCAAAGCTTCTGCAATATCACTAAAATCAATATTTACAACATTCGTTAACATATAGAACCCAACAACAATCAATGCCGGCGCTGTTGCAAATGAAGGAATTGCCAAAAAGATTGGTGACAAGAATAATGCAAGGCCAAACAAAATTGCTGTGGTTACTGCTGTAAGTCCTGTTCTTCCTCCTTCAGATACGCCAGACGCGCTCTCAACAAATGTTGTTGTCGTAGATGTTCCAAGAACTGCTCCTGCTGTCGTAGCAACCGCATCTGCAAGAAGTGCTCCTTTAATGCGAGGTAACTTCCCATCTTCATCCAGCATATCTGCTTTCGAAGATACTCCAATCAAAGTTCCGATTGTATCGAACATATCTACAAATAAAAATGCAAAAATAACAACAACAAAATTCAAAGAGAAAATACCGCTAAAATCAATTTTTGCAAAAATCGGTGCAATACTTGGAATCGATAATCCGCCGCTGAAGTCTGGAAGCAATCCATAGAATCCTAATTCTGGATTCGGGACATACAAACCGGCAAACTGACAAACGATTCCAAGAACCCATGTGATCAGAATTCCCCAGAGAATATTGCCCTTAACATTCTTAATAACAAGAATACCAGTAATAAGAATACCAAGAATTGCAAGAATAACCGTAATTCCTACGTCATTAAATGTAGCTTCTACCCCATTCACTGCATTATACTCATCCAATGAAAATAACTGCAGAAGTGTAGCACCTCCAATTACAATATTCGCATTCTGCAGACCGATAAACGCAATAAACAAACCAATACCAACGCTGACTGCTGCCTTCAGATTCTTTGGAATAGCATTAAAAATCGCCTCACGTACATTCGTAAGAGAAAGTATAATAAACACAATACCTTCTACAAATACCGCTGTCAGTGCAATCTCCCAGCTATATCCCATTCCCAGGACAACTGTATATGCAAAATATGCATTCAATCCCATACCAGGTGCCAATGCAAATGGATAGTTTGCAAAAATGGCCATCAACAATGTACCGATCAAAGAGGCAAGTGCCGTTGCTGTAAAGACAGCTCCCTGATCCATTCCTGCTGCAGATAAAATACTTGGATTTACAGCAAGAATATAAGCCATCGTCATAAATGTTGTAATACCAGCAACGACTTCTGTTTTTACGTCTGTACCATTTTCACTTAATTTGAAAAACTTCTCTAACATCTTTCTCCTCCTTTGTTTCTCTCATTCGACAAATTAATAACATATATTATTCTAGCAAAATAACCGGATAAAGTAAATGAATTTAGAACAAAAAAGAATCACTGCAAATATCTTGTGACATTACAGTGATTCTTATTCTCTATGTTATTGAATTTCCCTTATCTTCTTGCGAAGGCTAAGTACCTGATTCGGAGCCACCGATAATTCATCAATTCCTATCTGAATAAAATACTCTGTCATCTCCAAATCCGCTGCCAGATCTCCACAGATACTGATATGTTTTTCTTCCAGATGAACATTATTTGTAATAATACGAATCATCTTCAGCAATGCCGGATGATGTGGATCATAATATCTTTCCAGTTTACTGTTCAGTCTGTCCATACCAAGCGTAAATTGTGATAAATCGTTTGTCCCGATACTAAGGAAATCAACTTCCCGCGCCAGTTCTCCGCTAATCATAACCGCTGCTGGTGTCTCAATCATGACACCGATTGGAATTTCTTCATTGAATGCTGTCTTCTCATTGCGTAGTTCCTTCTTGGCTCTTCCAATCATTTCTTTTGCCATCGTCACCTCTTCAATCGATGTGATCATTGGAAGCATAATAGAAATATTACCAAACGCAGAAGCTCTTAAGATTGCCCTAAGCTGTGTCTTAAATATCTCTTCTTTATCCAGCGATACACGAATACCTCTATATCCAATTGCCGGATTATCATCTTCCCCGAGATCCAGACACTCTGCCAACTTATCCCCGCCAAGATCTGCAGTCCTTATAACTACCTTCTTAGTCCCCATAGATTCAGCTGCCAGCTTATATACCTGGAACTGCTGCTCTTCCGTCGGAAGCTTCGTTCCATTTTCCATATATAGAAACTCACTGCGGAACAAGCCAATTCCTCCCGCATCGCAGCGTAATACATTTTCGACATCTTCTTTTGTTCCGATATTCGCACAGACATCTATCTTCTGACCGCTCTGGGTAATATTTTCTTTTCCTTTCAGGCGTTCCAGATTCTGTACATGTGTATGGTTAGCATCTTGCTTCTGCTTCATCTTTGTGATAGTCGTATAATCCGGTTCAATATAGACCTTTCCTTCGAATCCATCTACAATAATGGTCTTTCCTTCATAATCTTTTTTCAAAGCTTCTCCAAGTCCTATAACAGAAGGAATCCCTTTGGTTCGTGCCAAAACTGCCGTATGAGAATTAATCGTTCCATATCTTGTTACAAATCCCAGGACCTTTGTCTTATCCAGCTGAACAGCTTCACTCGGATATAATTCCCCCGTTGCCAGAACAAACGGTTCATCCGTCAGCATCTTATCTTTCCATATTCTGGAGAGAATACGCAGAACTCGATTTGCCACATCCTTCACATCTGCATCATGCCCTTGTATGTAAGACTTCTCACTTGTCGATGCTGTCGAAAGAAAACTTTCTACTGCACTCTGAATTGCATATTCTGCATTCAGCTTCTGCTCTACGATGATATTCGTTATTTTATCTTTTAATTCCTGATCTTCCAGTATCATTTGCTGCATCTCAAAAATTGCGGCATTTGCTTCTCCTACTTCTTTTGACGCCATGTCATACAAATTCTCTAATTCAAATACTGCCTTCTGACGAGCTTTTTGAAAACGCTGCACTTCCTTCTCAACATCTTTCACATAGATGCGACGAATTTCTTTTGAATCTCTTTTATAAAAAGATAGTTTACCTATAGCAATTCCTTCAGATACCTTTTTCCCCGTTAATGTAATCATATTTTTTCCCTCTACGTTTCATTTACAGCTATAGAAGCTTTCAATCATGCAATTATACTTTACACGCTTCCGTTCATTTCGTCAAGAGACTGTTATCCCTCAACATTTCCAATTCTTTCATGCAAAATATCTATTAATTATTATACCGAAAAATGATACATGTAACAATTTTTTTCGACACTTTTTGTAAAAAATATTGAAAATAATTTTAAATGCATTGACTCTTTTATAAATATGTGCTAATCTAATATGGCAAAATTTATAAAATATATTTATAGATTTTTTCATAATAAGATTAAATGGAGGTGCAATGATGAAAGGTACAGTGAAATGGTTTAATAACCAAAAGGGTTATGGATTTATCTCTGATGAATCTGGCAACGATGTTTTTGTTCACTATTCCGGCTTAAACATGGAAGGTTTTAAGACCCTTGAAGAAGGACAAGCTGTGGAATACGACATAACCGAAGGCGCAAAAGGTCCTCAGGCTGTTAATGTAACGAAGCTTTAATTTGAATTAATCACATATTGAATGTACCTTTTATATATGCAAATTCGCACTTTAATTTAGATATCTAAAAGCTATACATGCAATGAAGATTATGAAAAAGACCAGATAACTAAAGTTATCTGGTCTTTTTCATATCTTTCCTCGCTATTTGAAATCGAACATTCACACCGAAAGGATTGACTACAACGCCAACACTCTCTTTTGAAAGGACATTTACGATTTTATCAGAATCAATCACTAATGCCTTGAACTTATTTTCTCGGTTAAATTTTTGAAATTCCTGTATATCCGTAAATAGCGGCTGATATACTTGGCCATCCTTCTGTTTTAAGATTGGAATCCCTTTGTCTTCTTGTGTTGCAAGAATAAATCGTCCCTCCCTGAAATGCACAAGCATCTCATCATTGAGTTCTTTCAATTCTTTTGTCATTTCTGCATTCTGTTCGGAATTCTGTTGCTTGCGCAGTTCCTGTACAAAATAAATTGCTGTCAGATGAAATTCAGGATTTTCCACACGAACCTGCCCCTTTGGCAGTTTCTCAACCGAATGTCTATGAATAAATTCATCTAATTGTACTGCGGTTCGTTGAGAGGTACCATCACCCACTACCAGACAATTCACTCCCATTGAATAGAGACTTGTATAAAATACCAAGAAGCTCTTATTCTCAACTTTTAAAATCTGCACCGGATTCTTTTCTTTTATCAGTTGACCAGCCTTTTCTTTCGCTTCTTTTTCGGTAAAATAAACGAAAATCTCGTCATCATATGTCTCAGTGTCACACGCCACATAAGGCAGATGTGTACATTGAGACATGATGACGTATATAACTTGTGAATTCCGGAGCATGGATAATGCTATTTTTTTTCTGTCTATGCTCATTCTAGTTTTTCCTTTGGATTCTTTTATTGGTTTGCGGTATATGCTTCATCCGCACTGTATACATCAAATCCACTGCCCTTCAAAATATCAATAACTCTTGCCGGATCATCACTCTTTACTACCGCTGCAGCATCACTTCCATTTGCAAATGCATACATGTATTCAACATTGACTTCTCCATCTACGATCTGATGCATTGCTTTGCTAAGAGATCCTGTTGCATGTGGAACACGAAGAGCAACTACATCCGTTAACATCGCTGTAATTCCTTCTTCTTTCAAAGCTGCACGTCCCTTATTCGGATCTGACACGATCATACGAAGCATTCCGTAATCGGATGTATCAGCCAGACTTAGTGCAACAATATTGACATCATTATCTGCCAGGACTTTTAACACTTCATCCAGACGTCCTTCTCTGTTTTCCAAAAATACTGACAACTGCTGAATTGTATTACTCATACCCATTCTATACTCCTCCTTTTACAGTTCTCTGTTATCAATTACACGTTTTGCCTTGCCTTCACTTCTCTGGATAGTCTTAGGCTCTACAAGTTTAACTCTTACTGCAATTCCAAGTGCCTGTTTCAGAACTGCTGCCACTTTATTCTTCAGTTCATCCAGTTTGCGGATCTCATCTGAGAAGTATTTTTCATCCACTTCTACCATAACAGTAAGTACATCCAGATTATTCTCTCTATCCACGATCATCATATAATGAGGTGCTACGCCGCCGCCGATAGAAAGAAGTGCTGCCTCAACCTGAGTTGGGAATACGTTGACACCACGGATAACTTTCATATCATCGGTACGTCCGGTAAATTTCTGAATTCTTGGGAGTGTTCTTCCACATTCGCAAGGACTGTGATCGATGCTGGTCAGATCCTTGGTCCTATATCTGAGAAGTGGCATACCTTCCTTCGCAAGAGTCGTAAATACCAGTTCTCCAGTCTCTCCATCTGCACATGCTGTCTGATCTGCCGGATTCAAAACTTCTGGATAGAAGTAATCTTCGTATACATGGAGTCCTTTATGATGGATACAGTCCATAGCGACACCTGGTCCAGTAATCTCACACAGTCCATAGATATCGAAACTATTAACATTCAGACCACTTTCAATCTTCAAGCGCATCTCGTCTGTCCATGGTTCTGCACCATTAATACCTGCCTTCAACTGCAAACGGTCAACGATTCCCGCCTCCTGAGCTGCTTCTGCCAGATATAATGCATAAGAAGGCGTACATGCGAATGCAGTTGCACCAAAGTCTTCCATACACATCAGCTGACGTTTTGTATTACCAGATGACATTGGAATTGACATACAGCCCAGTGCACGGGCACCAAGATCCAGTCCCATACCACCGGTAAACAGTCCATATCCATAACAGATATGAAGACGGTCTGCAGCTGTAAGGCCTGCCATAGTAAGTGCTCTTGCCACACATTCTCCCCATACATCTACATCATTCTGTGTGTAAGATGCCAAGGTAAGTTTACCAGTTGTTCCAGATGTTCCCTGCACTCTGGCAATCTTCTCCTGTGGAACTGCAAGTAGCCCAAACGGATAGTTATCTCTCAGATCTTCCTTGGTCGTAAATGGGAGCTTATTAATATCTTCAATTCCTTTGATATCTCCAGGCTCAATCCCCATCTCATCCATTTTCTTCCGATAGAATGCCACATTATCATATACATTCTTTACCTGCTTTACCAACCGCTCACTTTGCAGAGCCCGCATTTCGTCTCTGCTCATACATTCAATCTTTGGATCACGGATCTGCTCCTTCCAGTCTTCCAACGCTACTCTAGCCATTTTCTTTTTCTCCTCTCCTCTTTCTTATTTTATAATTGATATCCCACATCAAATGCCTGTTTATTTATATCAATCGTCTTCGGCGGTACTGTTTTTTCAATCACACGATACCACTGTTCTTTTGTAAAATCCATATGTTGAGCCGCAATCCCTAACACAATAAGGTTAAATACTCTTGGATTCCCCAGTTTTTTAGATTCTTCTGTTGCGTTTACAGTATAAACTTTATGATCCTTACGCAACATCTCGATGATATTTTCCGGGTATTGCGCCGCGCCTATTACAACAGGCATCGGATCAATTCTCCAGTCATTCACGATCAAAGCTCCATCTTTCTTAAGGAAATGTGCATATCGTAATGCTTCCAAACGTTCAAACGCTATGATGACATCAGCCTGTCCCTCTTCTACGATAGGTTCTGCTACATTTTCACCATAACGGACAAATGTTACGACACTTCCGCCTCTCTGAGCCATTCCATGTACTTCGGAAAGCTTTACATCATATCCACCTTCGATGGCAAGTCCTCCTAAAATTCTGCTGGTCAACAGGGTTCCTTGCCCGCCGACTCCGACGATCATAATATTCTTCGTTGCCATTACCGGTCACCTTCCTTTACTAATTCAATCGCATCAAACTTACACAGGCTCTTGCAAAGTCCACATCCTGTACACATCGTATCATCAATATGTATCGTTCCATCCGGGTTCTTCGTCATCGCCGGACAACCTGGTCTCATACACATACCGCACTTTTTACATTTATCCTCATGTGCAATATATAATGGCTTCTTTGCTTTACTGAGAAGTACACAAGGAGTTTTGGTAATGATTACAGACACTTCATCTTTTGCAACTTCTTCTTTTACCACTTTTTCCAGTGTATCAATATCAAATGCATTTACTTCAACTACATTCTTTACTCCAATAGCCCGACAAAGTTCTGGAATATTGATTGCATAAGTAGGATCTCCCTGCAAGGTCTTTCCTGTTGCCGCATGATCCTGATGTCCGGTCATACCGGTTGTAGAGTTATCCAATATCAAGACGGTTCCTGTTGCATGGTTATACATCATGTTCATCAAAGAGTTAACTCCTGTATGTAAGAACGTGGAATCTCCTATGACAGCAACCCAGTTTTTAATATATTCTTTTCCCTTTGCCTTCTCCATACCATGAAGACTTGAAATACTTGCTCCCATGCATATTGTAGTATCAACAACACTCAGAGGTGCAACAGCTCCCAATGTATAACATCCAATATCTCCTGCAGCATGTAATTTTAATTTATTTAACACATAATAAACACTTCTATGCGGACATCCCGGACATAAGATCGGCGGTCTTCCCGGTGCCGGTGCCGGTGCAGCAATATCTAATTTTTCTCCAAGAATCGCCGTACGAATCATATTCGCACTATATTCACCTTGTACCGTGAATATCTCTTTCCCGACAGCCTGGATTCCCCAGGACTTCACTTGTTCTTCAATCACAGGATCCAATTCTTCTACAATATAAAGTTTTTCGACTTTTGATGCAAAGTCTTCAATTAATTTTCTCGGAAGCGGATTGACCATTCCCAGCTTCAGCACAGAAGCTTCCGGTAAAGCTTCCTTTACATACTGATACGGAATTCCACTGGTGATCACACCAATCCTGGTATCGTTCATCTCCACCCTGTTAATTGGAAGTGTATTGGCAGCTTCTGCCAATTCCAAATTCCGCTTTTCAATCTCAACATGACGCAATTTTGCATTGCCTGGCATCATGACTGTTTTTTTGATGTCCTTCACATAAGGTTTATCTTCAACCTGTTCACGCTCATGTAACTCTACGATTCCCTGAGAATGAGCAAGCCTTGTCGTTGTACGATATACAAACGGGCGATCATATTTCTCACTTAATTCAAATGCAATCTTCACAAAGTCTTTTGCCTCTGCACTGTCAGAAGGCTCTATTACCGGCAGCTGTGCCGCACGTGCAACCATTCTTGTATCCTGTTCGTTCTGAGAACTATATAATCCAGGATCATCTGCAACTACGATCATCAGACCTCCATTAACGCCCATATAAGAGACTGTATAAGCCGGATCTGCTGCCACATTAAATCCAACGTGCTTCATACAGGACATCGCACGTACTCCTGCCACAGATGCTCCAATTGCAACCTCTGTTGCAACCTTTTCATTCGGAGACCATTCACAATACAAATCATCCTTATACTGAACAAGACATTCACTTATCTCTGTACTTGGTGTGCCAGGATATGCCGCAGAGACCTTTACACCCGCCTCATACGCTCCTCTGGCAATTGCTTCATTGCCAAGCATAATTACTTTTTTCGTTTCTGACATTCTAGAAATCCACCCTTTCATATCTTTCTGTTCCTTTTATAGTCATATAATAGGTAATTTTTCACAAATTCGAGGAATTTTCGACTCGTCTTTTAATAGTATATCATAATACTTTTGCTGTTTAAAGCATTAATTTACCAAAATATATATGATTTCTCTCTTTAATCTCTCATATGCTTTTTGCATGTATATTCATTTACTTCAACCCGAATAATTGCAACTGCTTTCTCAAGCCTTGGATTTGTCTGAAATTCTTCAAACTCTTTTCCAGTCTGATGTTTCATAATAACCGAAAGCGCACAAAGCTTCTGATCAGGATCATCAATTATTTCTGCTTTACCACTTCCAATCACGCTGGCATAAATATAACTATACTGACAGGCCAGTTTTCCTTCTTCCAACTCATGATTACAATCCATTTCAAACCCAACTTGTGGATTCTTTTGTATCATCTCTATTTTCCGGCCTTCTCTTGCTCCGTGAAAATACAAAACCAATTTACCATTTTCAAATGTATACCCATGATTCATTGGCACAATATAGACCTCGTCTTCTCCAGCCAATCCCAGTCTGCACACCTTACATGTGTCTAATATTTTCTGTATTTCTACGGAATTTGTCACTTCACGATCTTTTCTTCTCATATTATTCCTCCTCCAAATCATTCTGCCTTATTATACCATTCATCAATATGACCTGAAAATAAGAATTGAAAAAACGTTTAAAATACCTTAATATTTTAAGCAAATCAAGCCATAAATAAGGAGGATCATATATATGCAAAATTTTAACTATTATGCACCTACCAGAGTCGTTTTCGGAAAAGGGACCGAAAACGAAGTGGGAAAACTGATCAAAGAACAGAATTGTAAAAAGGTTCTGGTACATTATGGAGGCGGAAGTGTCATTCGTTCCGGACTTTTAGACCGCGTATATACCTCTTTAGGAGCCGAAGGTATCGCATATACTACATTAGGCGGAGTTGTTCCCAATCCAAGATTGTCAAAAGTACGCGAAGGAATCGAATTATGCCAAAGAGAAGGTGTAGATTTTATTCTTGCCGTTGGAGGTGGAAGCGTCATTGATTCTTCCAAAGCAATCGGATATGGTCTTACCAATGAAGGCGATGTCTGGGATTTTTACGCAAAGAAACGTACCGCTTCTGCCTGTCTTCCAATTGGCACCATTCTTACGATCTCTGCTGCCGGCAGTGAAATGAGTGATTCTTCTGTTATTACGAACGAAGATGGATGGATCAAACGCGGATACAGCAGTAACTACTGCCGCTGCAAATTTGCAATCTTGAATCCGGAACTGACCTATACACTTCCCGATTATCAGACGCAAAGTGGATGTGTAGATATTATGATGCATACTATGGAACGCTATCTGAATCACAGCACGAATATGGAAATGACGGATGGAATCAGCGAAGCACTGATCCGTACCGTCATGAAAAACTCTAGAATCTTAAAGCAAGATCCGACAAATTACGAGGCCCGTGCCGAAGTTATGTGGGCAGGAAGCCTTTCTCATAATGGACTAACCGGCTGCGGAACCGATGGTGGAGATTGGGCATCCCATCAGTTAGAGCATGAACTTGGTGGAATGTTCGATGTCGCTCACGGTGCCGGACTGGCTGCTGTATGGGGAAGCTGGGCTCGCTATGTCTACAAAGACCGGGCAAACAGATTTGCTAAACTGGCAGAAAATGTATTGATGGTTCCACACGATGATAATCTGGAAAAAACTGCTCTTGCCGGCATCGAAGCCATGGAAGACTACTACCGCAGTGTAGACATGCCAACCTCCCTTCGGGAACTTGGCATTGAACCAACCGAAGAACAGATTCAGGAACTGGCAGACAAATGCAGCTTCCAAAACACACGCACCATCGGAAAAGTGAAAGTGCTGAACCGAGAAGATATCGCCAAGATCTACCGTATGGCTCTGTAGATGAATACTGGTATGGGCGGATGGTTTTCGCGATTATAATATTCATTTACGATTACTGTGTATTCTCTGGCAGGAATCTTTTTCAGGAATTCCAGTATCCTTTCTTTTTCTTCGAACCCGGTATCACCACCGCTATAGATGCACAGACTCATCAGACCGCCATGTTTTAAGATTTTCAGCCCTTTTTGAATCGCTTCGATACTGGTATCAGCAGAAGTTGCAATATTATGATCTCCGCCAGGCAGATAACCAAAGTTAAAGCAGATCGCATCTGCAGACTCTTCTTCAGCATATTGATCCATATGTTCATGTCCGTCTAAGATCAGGCTGGCACGATCCGCTACATGGTTTTCTTCCAACAGCTTTCGCGTTTGTTCCAGGGCTTGTCCCTGGACATCAAACGCGAGTACTTTCCCATTATGCCCTGCCATCTGACATAACAATAGGGTATCCTTTCCTTTTCCCATGGTCGCATCAATATAGAAACCTTCTTCCGGCACCTGAGAGCGAATAATCTCATGGCACCAATCCGTAATCTGAGATGGGTTCATTCTATTCCTCCTGAACTATTATCGTCTTTCCTTCATTGATTGGTTCTTGAAATCCATCATAAAGGGATTAATCACTACTACGGTTTTTATTATACAAAAACATAAGTATCGCCATAGTACATATGATTCCATATCCCAACCAGCTCAGCATATCCGGAAACTGTCCAAATACAACAAATCCCAATACTGCGGAAAAGATAATCTGTGAATAATCATATACTGAGATTTCCTTTGCCGGGGCGTAGCAATAAGCTGCTGTGATAGAGAATTGTCCACCTGCTGCCGAAAGGCCTGCCAAAAGCAATATCACAATCTGCTCTGCCGTCATGGGATGATAATCGAACAAAAGCCATGGTAATGTTGTCAGGCAGGAAAATGTCGAGAAAAAGAACACGATAAATGGTCCCTTTTCTCCTGCCTCTCCCAGTTTTCTCACCATTGTATAAGCAATTCCTGCTCCAATTCCTCCCAGAAGCCCTATTAAGGATGGAAACAGATCCATATTCGTCACCGTCGGCTTTACAACAAACAGACTGCCGACAAATGCTCCAACTACTATCAACGCCTGCAAAACCTTTACTTTTTCTTTTAGAATTAAGAAACTAAATAATACCGCAAAAAATGGCGACATTTTATTCAACATAGAGGCATCTGCCAATACCAGATGATCCACTGCATAAAAATTACACAGAATTCCCAATGTACCGAAAATAGATCGAAGAAACATATATTTTAGATTCTCCTTCTTACACCGAAACGGAATTCCTTCTTTTGCCAAAATAATTCCGGCAAAAATTGCCGCCACAAAATTTCGAAAAAAGCTTTTCTGTATAGATGGCAGATCACCTGCCATATGTACAAACATATTCATAAGCGCAAAGCAGAACGCTGAACACACGATGTACAAAATTC
The DNA here is from genome assembly GCF_039832125.1 of Dorea chungnamensis. Classification (NCBI taxonomy): domain Bacteria; kingdom Bacillati; phylum Bacillota; class Clostridia; order Lachnospirales; family Lachnospiraceae; genus Dorea; species Dorea chungnamensis. The sequence goes on from NZ_JBDOHT010000009.1 coordinate 43,468, forward strand.
CTTTATACTGCTTTTTTATGCTCATGACCTAGTCCTCCTAATTTTTATAAATCAAACAATGACAGCTGATTTGACTCTGGCAACCCACTTAGGATTCCAAGCTCTGCCATATAATCAATCACCGTTTTACTTGCCTTGGTCCTCTGTCGGAAATCATCTCTAGACAGATATGGCCCATCTTTGGAAGCCTCTTCCACTGCTTCCGCAGCCTTCTCTCCCATTCCATCAATACTACTGAACGGGGGCATCAGTTTTCCGTCAATAATCAGGAATTTTGTAGCTTTTGCCTTATAAATATCAATCGGTTCAAATTCATAACCTCTCGCATACATTTCCTGAACAATCCGCATATCTTTCATGGTATCCTGCTCTTTTTTACTTAGAGAGTTGGAGCGCCGGTTATAATCGTCAATATAATACTGCAGCTTTTCTTTTCCCTGACACATAATTTCATAAGAAAATGCATCTGCACGAATTCCAAAATATGCTCCATAATAAGCCAGTGGATAATTAATCTTGCAATATGCAATTCGATACGCCATCATAACATAGGCTGCTGCATGTGCTTTCGGGAACATATATTTGATCTGTTCACATGACCAGACATACCAGTCCGGTATGTTGTGTTCTGCCATGTCCTTCTTAAATTCAGGCCATTCTTTACACTTTCCCTTCGCTACTGTTCCCTTACGGACACGTTCCATAATCGTAAACGATTCTTCACTGTCCATTCCTTTATTGATCAGATATGTCATAATATCATCACGAGTACATATAGCTGTAGAAATCGTTGCTTTTCCACTTTTGATCAGTTCCTGGGCGTTATTCAGCCACACATCGGTTCCATGAGACAGTCCTGATATCCGAATCAGATCTGACAATGTCTGCGGCTTTGTATCAACAACCATCTGAATTACAAAATCTGTTCCAAACTCCGGTATTCCGAGACATCCCACCGGACATCCTCCGATATCTTCCGGCTTGATTCCTAATGCCGATGTATCATGAAACAGCGAAATCACGCCTTTATCATCCAACGGTATCTCTGTGGCAACAAAACGATGATCCGTCTCATTGTATTCATTATCCATCGCCGGAGAATTAATATATTCTTCCAGCGTCTTAATCATCGTAGGATCATCATGACCGAGAATATCCAGCTTCAGCAGGTTGTGGTCAATGGAATGGTAATCAAAATGTGTAGTAATAATGTCTGTCGTCATATCATTGGCCGGATGCTGTACCGGCGTGAATGAATTGATTTCTTCCCCCAACGGAAGAACTATGATACCGCCTGGATGCTGCCCGGTACTTCTTCGTATTCCGGTACATCCCTGCACAATACGGTCAATCTCACATTTTCGTTTTCCCTGTCCACGTTCTTCAAAATAATTCTTTACATATCCAAATGCCGTCTTATCTGCCAACGTTCCAACGGTCCCGGCTCGAAACGTCTGTCCCGCACCAAAGATGACCTCTGTATATTTGTGGGCATTACTCTGATAGTCACCAGAAAAGTTCAAGTCGATATCCGGTTCCTTGTTCCCCTTAAATCCAAGGAATGTCTCAAACGGAATATCGAATCCATCTTTTACCAGTTTCTCTCCACAAACCGGACAGTTCTTATCCGGCATATCCCATCCGCAGCCTCCTGCAAATGCTCTCACCTCTTCAGAATCAAAATCACTGTAATGGCATTTTGGACAATAATAATGTGGACTCAATGGGTTTACTTCCGTAATACCTGCCATTGTAGCTACAAACGATGAACCTACCGATCCACGTGAACCCACCAGATATCCATCTTCGTTCGACTTCCATACCAGTTTCTGTGCAATAATATACATAACGGCAAATCCATTAGATATAATGGAATTTAACTCTCTTTCCAACCGCTCCGTTACAACTGGAGGCAGTTCTTCTCCGTACATGGAATGCGCCTTATTATAACAGATTTCTCTTAACATCTTATCAGAATCCGGGATGACTGGAGGACATTTATCCGGGCGTACAGGTGTAATCCTCTCAATCATATCTGCAATCTTATTCGGATTATCGATTACAATCTCTTTTGCTTTGGCCGAACCCAGATATTCGAATTCCTCTAGCATCTCCTCTGTCGTACGAAGATAAAGCGGTGCCTGTTCATCCGCGTCCGTAAATCCTTTTCCGGCCATAATGATCCGCCGGTACACCTCATCCTCCGGGTCCATAAAATGCACATCACAAGTCCCGACCACCGGCTTATTAAACCGTTCGCCCAACTGTATGATCTGCCTGTTTATTTCCTTTAAATCCTCTTCATTCTGTACTTTTGTTATTCTGTCACTGGCAATCATAAAGTGATTATTGCCAAGAGGCTGTATCTCCAGATAATCATAAAAATTCACGATTCTGGCAATTTTCTCTTCGGACTTATCATTTAAAATCGCCTGATACAACTCTCCTGCTTCACAGGCACTTCCAACAATTAAGCCTTCTCGATATTTTGAAAGTTCACTTTTCGGTATTCTTGGCTGCCGCCCAAAATATTCCAGATGAGACTTAGAAATCAACTGGTATAGATTCACTCTTCCCACTTCATTACGCACAAGGATAATCACATGATATGACGGCAATTTTCGCACGGCATCTGCATTATGCGAGCCAAATTGATTGAGTTTTGTAAGGTTATATATCCCTCGCTCTTTCAACATCTCTACAAATTTCACGAATATCTCTGCTGTCGCTTGTGCATCATCCACTGCACGATGATGATTTTCCAAAGAAATATGAAGCGCATTTGCCACCACATTTAATTTGTATTTTGACAAAGTCGGCAACAAGATTCTTGCCATCGCTACTGTATCTACGGAAGTAAAGTCCGGTATCATATCCTGATATCGACAATTCTGTTCAATAAAACTAACATCAAAAGATGCATTATGAGCAACCAGAGCAGCATCCCCGATAAACTCAAGGAACTGCGGGAGAACGGTCTCAATGTCCGGCGCATCGATAACCATCTGGTCTGTAATACTGGTCAGCTGTGTAATCTGATAAGGAATGGGAATCTTCGGATTCACAAATGTACTGAATCTGTCTGTAATCTTTCCCTGTTCAACTTTCACCGCACCAATTTCAATGATCTTATCTTTGATTGGGCTAAATCCAGTAGTCTCCAGGTCAAATACTACATAAGCATCATCCAGAGACTGCCCTTTTTCATTCACCGCCACATCGGTCAGATCATCTACCAGATATCCTTCTACTCCATAGATGACTTTAAATGGATCATCTTTATCTAATGATTCTATATAATGATTGGCATCCGGGAATGCCTGCACCACTCCATGATCTGTAATTGCAAGAGCTTTGTGCCCCCAGTCGTGGGCACGCTTCAGAAGATTCTTAACTTCAGTTACACCATCCATATCGCTCATCTTCGTATGACAGTGCAATTCTACTCTTTTCTCCGGCGCTGTGTCTTTTCTGGATTCTGTGAAATCACTGATCTTACGGATTCCAACGATAGACGCAATCGTCAGCTCTCCATCAAACTTATCGATATTGGTAATTCCTTTTACTTTCAAAAAAGCTCCTGGCTTTACCTCTGCCAGCACATCAGGAAGCTGTTCATTTCTTACGAACATCTTTACCATGATTGTGTCTGTAAAATCAGTAATGGCGAACATGATAATAGTCTTTTCATTTCGAAGTTCACGTGTATCGAAACTAATAACCTTTCCTCGAATCGTAATCTCTCCCATCTCTGAAACTACCTGCTTAAGCTCGATTGTCTCATCATCAAAGTCCCTTCCGTATATCAGATTCGGATCATCTGAATTGCGCTTATTATAAGAGAATCTGTCTCTTTTCCCATTATCAAAATTTGATTTTTTCTTCAGATTCTTCTCATTTCCAGAAGCTTTTGACACCACCTCTGCCTGATTTTTATCAGAAGACTCTTTCTCCTTTTTCTTCAGTTCTTTTTCTTCGCGAGCCGCCTCTGCCTGCTCCATGATTGCTTCAATTTCCTGCTGAATCTTGGCATTGTTGTATTTTAACTGGCTCTCCTTCGGTTTTTCATACAGAACTCTCACTTCAATCGGACGTTGAAACCGTTCCCGGAACACATCTATCAGATAATTTGAAAGAGATTCTTTCTTTCCTTTTGCCACAATCGTATCTTTTAACTTCAGGCAAAGAATATTTCCTTCCTCAAATTCATACTCAGCTCCCTGGAGCATGCTTCGCTCAACCACACTTCTCTCATTCAATTCCAACAGAAAACTGTCAAAATACTCATTCATCAGATTCTCCGGGGTATACTGTTCCGAAAGTTCGTACTGCTCTTTGACCTCCACCTGAATATGACTGCGTCCAAATAACTGCTCTTTTATTCTTTTTTCCACTTCATAAATGCATTTTTTCTGAATCAGATGCTGGCTGTACAGATATATTTTAATGAAGTCTCGGCTTGTATTCGTAGACACTTTACTGACTTCCACGCCTTCAAACAACATCTGGATTTCCTGATTCACTTTTAAGGTTGGAAATACTTCAAAGAACGGTTTATTCATTCCAGTGTAACAACTCCTGTCTTAATGTCTCTAATAATTGATCTTCTTTTACTTTCTTGACAACTTCCCCTTTTTTGATCAACAATCCTTCCCCTATACCGCCGGCAATACCTATATCTGCTTCTTTCGCTTCTCCAGGGCCATTCACAACACAACCCATAACTGCCACTTTAATATCAAGAGGAATATCCGCTACCATCTGTTCAACCTGGTTAGCCAGTCCAATCAAATCAATCTTCGTTCTTCCGCAAGTCGGACAGGAAACTACTTCAATCCCACCTTTTCGAAAACCGAGTGTCTTAAGAATTAATTTTGCTGACTTGATTTCCTCTACTGGATCCCCTGTCAAAGATACACGGATAGTATCCCCGATTCCTTGATTCAGGATAAGTCCCAAACCAATCGATGATTTGATATTACCGGCAAGCAGCGTTCCTGACTCTGTAATTCCTACATGTAATGGATATGGGCATTCGCTTACAATCAATTCATGCGCTTTGACACACATCATGACATCCGATGATTTGATACTTACTACCAGGTTATCATATCCCATTTTTTCAATCAGGTGCACTTTATCCATGGCACTTTCCACCAGTCCCTGGGCAGTAACACCCCCGTATTTTTCCACCAGATTTTTTTCCAGCGAACCACTGTTTACGCCAACCCTGATAGGTATACCATATTCCTTTGCCTTATCTACAACTGCCTTTACACGGCTTTCATCACCGATATTCCCCGGGTTAATACGAATCTTGTCTGCACCATTTTCAATTGCTGCAATAGCAAGTCGGTAATCAAAATGAATATCCGCCACCAACGGAATCTGAATCTGTTCTTTTATCTTGGCAAGTGCCTCAGCTGCTTCCATCGTCGGAACAGCACATCGGATAATCTCACATCCAGCTTTCTCAAGCGCTTGAATCTGCTTTACTGTTGACTCTACATCTTCCGTCTTCGTATTCGTCATCGACTGAATAGCGACTGGACAGCCGCCTCCAATACATACATTCCCAATCTGTATCTTTTTTGTCTGATCTCTCCACATATACTTTTCATCTCTCCTTATAAATCTTGCCACTTAATGATAAAAACCCCTCTATCAATCACCTTGCTTCGATAGAGGGGTGTGTGTCTGTATTACTCTTGTATAAATATCAACTGATCACCATATTCGCGTTCTGTCAGTGTCAACTGACCCTGATCTACACTGTAATCAAAAGTATCTACTATAGAATCCAGCGCATTTTCCAACGCATCTTCTGTATACTGACCATCTGACTTTTCTGCCATATCTTTCAGTTCTGACTCATCCGCCGTAATTATAATCGTCTTTTCCTCTTTGTCCATTGTATAATTCATATTGACTGTCACATCACTGACATCTGCAACTTCCGAAATCGTAACCGACATCTTACCATTACTCTTGATAGACATATTCAGATTGCCATCATCACTTGCCCAATCACCTTCCAATGGATTCGTTGTAAATAATTTCGTCAGAAGAAAAATAGCTATTATTATAATCAGGACAGATGAAACACTCGTAACAATCCTCCAGATCTTACTTCTTTTTGCTTCGTCATTTTTTGCTATTATCATCTATCCAGTTCCTCTCGTCTTTATTATTGTGTTCGTCTTAAATTATAGGTGCTTTTTTCTCTGGTGTCAACGGGGGAGTTTTCTTTATTCCTCCACCTCTACCAACAGATAAAACCCTTTCTCTGTCTTTTCTATTTTTTTAATGATTCCCTTGCGCGCCTTTATTCTCTGGCCTGTACGATAGATGCCTGACATTGCAATGGAAGGCTCAACCAGATAAGTATATTGTCCTGTCACAGCACTTCTCTCACTGATCTCAACTTCCTGCCCTTCCTCCACCAGTCCTTCTCTTTCCATTTTAAATCTTTCCTGTCTCATCGTGTCTCTCCTTTCTTCCGGTCTTGTGATCCATATCTGGCACATATGTTCCATTGTGCAACTATTTGTTGATATTTGGCACTTTTTATGTTCTTTTTCGCAACAATTGGTAAAATATACCAAATATATTAAGGAGGTTGTAGCCATGTCATTTTCCGAAAAGTTGAAAACATTACGCCTTGAAAATCATATGACGCAAGATTATGTTGCAAAGCGCATAAATGTTGCACGATCAACAATTGCCGGTTATGAAACCAAAAATCGTCAGCCCTCTCATGAAAAGCTGACCGCATTCGCTAATCTTTTTCATGTGTCTGTTGATTATCTCCTTGATGATGATGAAACTATCGTTCTCTCTTTGTCTCAATCAGGCACATCTTCGATTGACGACCAGGAACTTTTATCAAAATATCACAATCTTTCTTCACGCTCAAAAGAGGATCTTTTTACCTACATTCAGCTTTTAGAATTGCGTGATGAAAAACAAAACCAGCTATAATATCCGCTGGTTTCTTGTTTCTATTCCTTTACAAATCTATGATAAATATATTCGTTAGCCATATTTTCCTGACTATCATCCAGCGGACTTAATTCCACTGTTCCATATTTTCTTTCCAATGCCTTCTGAATCAGGTAATCACATATCTGCGGGTTTTTTGGAAGAAGAGGACCATGTAGGTATGTTCCGATTACATTCTTATACACAACCCCTTCATATCCGCTCTTCCCATCATTTCCTGCTCCATAAAGCACTTTACCAAATGGTTGATTATCATTAATATACGTTCTTCCTCCATGATTTTCAAAACCCACTACCGGCATCTTGACCAAATCACTTTGCAAAACAATATTATCGATCAGACGTCCTTCTTCCTGTTCTGTATAGATATCGACAAGATTCAGACCTTCTATCATTCCAGCATCTGTTTTATAGTATTTGCCCAGAAGCTGATATCCCCCACAAACAGCTATCACAACGCCATTATCCTCAACATATTCTTTGAACTGGCTCTGAATCTCCAACAGATTGTGACACACAATTGCCTGTTCCCGGTCAGAGCCACCTCCAAGAAGTACAATATCCAGCTTAGAAAAATCAATCACATCCCCAGTGTTGAATTCAATAGTCTCTGCTTCAATCCCTCGCCATATACATCGCTGCATCATACAGGCAATGTTCCCGCGATCTCCATACAGATTCAAAAGATCCGGATAGAGATGTCCTATGGTAATCTTCATGTCCTTCGTATCCATTATCTATCTCCCTCCAGTTTCTTTAACACATTTCTGGTGCTGAACAGCGCTGTATAGTTCACCAACACATAGAGATTGCCACAGCCATTCTCTACACGTTCGCAGATCGCCTTTTCAACATCTGGTTCCAACATAGAAGAAATATCCACATATTTCATCCGCAATCCCATGTCATGGCACCGAATCCCACTGACTGTAATAGAATTAATGTTCGCCTCTTTGAAACGATCAAAATCTACATCCCACAGCCAGGATACATCCGTCCCATCCTGTGCGTTATCATTAATAACAATGATAATATCCTTCAAGGTCTCATCCTGCATAACGGCAGATATATTCTGGTTAAAACCTGCCGGATTTTTGGCAAGATTCAGTACAATCCGGGTATCTTTGATCATGAACTGTTCCATACGTCCGTTTTCCGGGTTAAATCTGGCCAGCATATCATTAAAATGCTCTACCTTAAGGCCAGCCGTTCTGGCTGCAGAATATGCAGCCAGTATATTATAAACATTATAAAAGCCCTTATAATTCGCCTGAAGTCTTCTTCCTTCAACTGTAAATGCCAAATGATCCCCAACTTCAATCTCCGAACCATTGAACTGAATCTCCGGTCGCTTAAAATCACAGCCTGTACAAGCATAATCTCCCAACTGACTGTAATGATAGAAATTGTAATGGAGTTGCGCTCCGCATCGCTTACAGAAACGCCCCTCTCTGATTTCATGAGAATCCTTGTCATCCATAACCTTTTCACTGATTCCATAAGTAACGAATGGATTTCCACTGTCCATTGCAAGATATGCGGATAACGCATCATCTCCATTTACAATAACTTTCATATCTGGAGCCTGCTGCATGACCTCTTTTAAAATATTCATGGTTATGTCAATCTCACCATATCGATCTAATTGATCTCGGAACAGATTGGTCAACACCATATAATCTGGTTTAAAATGCGGAAACACCCTTCTGGTAGAGGCTTCATCTACCTCTATACACGCATAATCTGCTTTTAGGCTGCCTCCAATCCCAGCTCCCAGAGCAAATGCCGCCACGACTCCATTCAGCATATTAGAGCCGGCATGATTACAGATCACTTTATATCCTTCTGCCTCAATCGCCGCACAGAGCATATTATTCGTTGTCGTTTTACCATTCGTTCCGCATACGATAAAGATATCGTTTTTTACCTGTCCTGCCAATTCCTTTAATATAGTAGGACATATCTTTAATGCAATTTTTCCGGCCCATGTCACTCCCTGACGGTGAAACACATGAACACTTATCTTCTCCGTTATCTTCGCTGCCCATATAGCCAGCATTCTGCGTAATCTCATGGTCTGATTATTCCTCTAATAATTTTGAAATATTCTCTGGTTCTGGCATAGAACGAATAGCGCCTTTCTTCATTGTAATCAAAGCTGCACCCGCATTGGCATATGTCAGAATATCACCAAGTTTCTCTTCATCTAAATTCTCCAATCCATGTGTCAACACACCATGAATGGAACATCCGCAGAAAGTATCTCCAGCACCTGTCGTTTCAATTGCCTTTACCTGGAAACCTTTACGCTCGACTCTCATATCCTTGTAATATGCACGGCTTCCTTCCTTGCCCATAGTCAGGAATATCAAAGGGATATTGTATTTTTCCTGCAAATAACGAATACCGTCATCATAATCTTCCATGCCGGATATAAACTGAATCTCATTATCTGAAATCTTCAAAACATCACAATACTGGAATCCATATTCCATCTGCTTTTTTGCTTCCTCCAGAGACTCCCAAAGAGGTGGCCGTAAGTTTGGATCAAATGTAATCATACATCCCGCTTCCTTTGCCACTTCTAACGCTTTCTTTGTTGCAGTTCTAACTGGCTCGCCCGTCATAGATAAGGTTCCAAAATGGAATACCTTTGACTGGCGAATCAGATCATAATCCACCTCATCTTCTGTCAACATCATATCTGCTCCCGGTTTACGATAAAAAGAGAATTCTCTGTCTCCATCTGGAAATGTATGTACAAACGCAAGTGTTGTATGAATCTCCTGATCCAGAACCAGTCCTTTCGTCTCGATTCCCAGTTCATCAATCGTTCCCTTTAACAGACGTCCGAACTGATCTTCGCCTACTTTTCCAATAAATGCTGTCTTTCTTCCCAATTTATTTAACATTGCCAGTACATTACATGGAGCTCCTCCCGGACAAGCCTCAAAAAGATTATTTCCTTGATCGCTCTGTCCATTCAATGTAAAATCTATTAACATCTCACCCAATGCTGTTACATCATATAATTTTTCCATAACCATAACTCCTTATTCTGATATTTCTAAATATTTTACCATACAATAATCAATTTTAAAAGAGGACAAGCCTGCTGTGGCAAGAACAATTTTACTTTTTTCCAACAATCATGCATGATGAACAAATCTCAACAAGAAAATCCCCTTTGTTATGACTCAATCACAACAAAGGGGGTTTTAACTTTACTCTCTTTCATACTACCCCAGCAGATGTACTCCACCTAACAGTACATAAGAAATAAACCACATAATAACCGTAGCCATACAGATTCCCAGGATAACTGCTGGAAATGCTTTTTTAAACTTTACACCAAGTAATGCAGCAATCAATGATCCAGTCCATGCACCTGTTCCCGGAAGTGGAATTCCCACAAAGAGTACCAGACCCCAGAATTCATATTTCTCAATCTTATCACTTTTACTCATAGCCTTGGCTTCTAATCTGTCTACCATCGGTTTTAATTTTTTTGTTCCCTTCATCCAGTTAAAGATTGGCGTAATCAAAAGCAGGATAAATGGTACCGGAATAATATTCCCAATGATACATATTGGAATGGCTTTTGCCACCGGAACTCCCAGTAATGGTCCTGCGACCAGAAGTGCTCCACGAAGTTCCAGAATCGGTATCATTGATATGATAAATACAATGGCTTCTTTTCCTACACTTCCGCCAAGGGCATCAATAATTCCCTGTACTAAAGTTTCTGTCATAGAATTCTCCTTTTTACTTGTTCATGTATTTCTTTAAAAATGAAAATAGAATCTCCATCTCTTCTCTGGTTCCAATCGTAATCCGAAGATATTGTTCAATTCTTTCACTTCCCCAGAAACGAACATAGATTCCATTTGCCCTCAATGCTTCAAACAATTCTTTCGCATCATACTCTGGATGCGTAACAAATACGAAATTCGCCCTGGAATCTCCAAATTGGAATCCCATTTTTTTCAATTCTTCTTTGGCCCATTCTCTGGTCTCAATAATCTTATGGACTGTTGTTTCAAAATATTCCTTATCCTTCACTGCCTCTGCACCACAGATCAGCGAAGTCTGATTCATGGTATAAGAATTAAAAGAATATTTGGCATCGTTCAGATAACGTATCAATGTCGGATTACTGATTGCATATCCAATTCTCATTCCTGCCATAGAGCGAGACTTTGAGAATGTCTGAACTACGATCAGATTATCATACTTGTCAATTAATTCTACTGCTGAATGCCCTTCCGCGAAATCAATATATGCCTCATCAATAATTACAATTACATCCTGGTTCTTTGTAATGATATCCTCAATCATATCCAACTCTTCATAAATTGCCGTAGGAGCATTCGGATTTGGGAAGATTACACCGCCATTTTCTTTATAGTAATCTTCTTTTCTGATTCGGAAGTTCTCATCCAGTTTCTGGCATTCATAAGGAATCCTGTAGAGATCTGCCCATACCTTGTAAAAAGAATAGGTGATATCCGGAAACAATATTGGCTTTTCTGAATTAAAGAATGTCAGAAAGCACATAGATAACACATCATCTGATCCCACACCAACAAAAACCTGATCTGGATTCACATCATAGAATTTTGCCAGCTCTTTTACCAACGGTGCTGCTGTCGGGTCTGGATACAAACGAAGTCTGTCCATATCCATCATTCCCAGAGCTTTCTCAACTCCCGGTGCCGGTGGATATGGATTCTCATTCGTATTCAGCTTGACAACTTTATTCTGAGGCTGTTCTCCTGGTACATAAGGCTCTACCTTACGAATGTTTTTTTCAAATGCTTTCATATTCTTATCCTTTGCTATGTAGTTAAAAATATTCCTTTGACAGTTCTTTGAATTTTGGCAGTGAATTAATAATTGTCTCATAAGCTACACAATAAGCAAGTCTTACATAACCCGGGCATCCAAAGGAACTTCCAGGTACCAGAAGTAAATTATATTTTTTCGCTACCGCGCAGAATTCTTTTTCATCTGCAATTGGAGATTTTACAAAAAGATAAAAAGCACCTTCTGGTTTAATGCATTCAAATCCACAATCTCTCAGTCCATTGTATAAAGCTTCTCTATTTCTGTCATAGAAAGAGATGTCTGTCTTCTCATTGATACATTTTGCCACCAGTTTCTGCTGCAATGTAGGTGCATTGACAAATCCCAGAATACGCGTTGCTACATTTGCTGCAGAACACACATCTTCACTATCTGTCACTTCATCTGGAATGACCAGATACCCAATACGTTCTCCAGGAAGAGACAATGATTTACTATATGAATACCCTACGATCGTATTCGCATAATACTTCGTCAAATATGGAACCTCCACTCCATCATACACCAGTTCACGATACGGTTCATCTGAAATCAGATAAATATCTGTACCATATTCCTTTTGCTTTGCTTCCATGATTGCCGCCAATTTCTGGATTGTTGCTTCTGAATATACAACACCGGTCGGATTATTCGGAGTATTTACGATAACAGCCTTGGTCTTCGGTGTGATCTTCTGCTCAAATTCATCTAATTTCGGCTGAAAATCTACAGTATTCGGTGATATTTCCACTAAGACTCCATCGTAGTTATTGGTATAAGAACGATATTCACCAAAATATGGCGCAAATGTGATTACTTCATCCCCTGGATTAATCAAAGTTTTCAAAATTACATTTAATCCTCCGGCAGCACCAACCGTCATGATAATATTTTTTCCTTCAAAATTCGTTCCAAAACGCTCATTCAAAGAATTCGCAACAGTCTCTCTTACATCTGCATATCCTGAGTTACTGTTGGTATAACCATGAAGAACAACCGGATCATTCTCATCTAACAATTCAATAATCGCTTTTTTTACTGCCTCTGGTGCCGGCACATTTGGGTTTCCCAGACTAAAATCAAACACATTCTCTGCCCCGTAGATGCTTGCAAGACGGTTTCCTTCTTCAAACATTGCACGAATAGCAGAACTATTAGCTACCATATTTTTCATTTTCTCTGCAATCATTTTTCTCTCTCCTTTGTATTATTCTCTATTCTGGTTTTTTTCTGTTACATCGCCCTTTTCTACCATAAATACGGGACGATAGGATAATTTTGCCTTTCTCAGGCCTTCTGCTCCAGTATCCTCTTCTCGGTTGACATATAGATACTGTTGACACTCATGCTCTACAAACTGCTGATTAATCATTGGATATGCTCCCTGTACATCTGCATATGCCTTTTCAATATGAACAACAAAAGTATCTGAACATATCGGTTCTCCCAACGAAAAAGCAACAACTTCACCATCAATTCTTAAGATTCCACCTTTAAGTTCCAGTTCTTCAAACAGTCGAAGGGCATTCATAGTAACACAGACTTCTCCTCTTTTCTCGGGGTCATCTTCACATCCGTTCTGATTACGCCATTTCAAAGCCATCTGAAAACATTCCTCTATATTATCTTTCGTTACACTTTCATAAGACCATCTGTCTTCATACATTGCTTTAAATTTATTGATATGGTTCCGCTTCCCATGTAACTTCTTCCCCGACAAGGTCGCCAGTTTTTCAGATTCATACACATAATCTGCACTATCACGGTCATACTCAATCTGAAATCTTCCCGGATACCATTCTTCTAACTGTGCAAAATACTCCGGTGTCACATTATACATCGCAAACGGAACATTGCGTTCCTTACTGTACTGCATCAATACTTCTAATGCTTTTTTCACATTCGCGGGTTCACCCGCCGGATATGCGAATGCCAGATGTGTCTCATCTTCACTCTTGAACACCAGTGCATCTTCTACGATTGCCCACTTCACCGGATACTGCCTGGACCACAAAAAAACATTTGCAAATGTTCTTTCACAGCTTCTGCTGGTATGATGATTAAAATAATGTGATATAATTTCTTTATCTTCCAGTTCAGCTCTCTTAAATTGTATCTCTAACATACTTTACCTTCTTTTCTCTTTTCATTGAACGTTTTTTAGTATAGCATATTTTTTTTCTTTTTTCTTCTTTTTATTATAAATCTTATAACAAACACGATAATCAGCACAATAAAAAGAATCAAGGCATATAACATAAATGCAAATTTATTCGGTTGTTTTACCAATTCAATAATATTCTTACTGTCATCTTCCAGTTTTCTTCCTTCCTTTTCTCCGTAATAAAAAGGAATCTGTGATATACCCTTCTCATTTTGCTCAAATGATTCCAGATAAGATGCAAGTGCATACCATTCTTTCACTTCATTTCCACTCTGGTCGTGCACAATATAATCTTCAAAATCCTCAATCTTATTTCCATTCTCATCTTTCGGTGTAATTTTCAGAAGTCCCTTTGATGTATCTTCTACTGTTCCAAGCATCTGCGCAGAATACAAACCTGCTACTACACGATAGAGCTTGTCATCCTGAATCTCCTCCGTCTGTTTTTCTTCTGTATATGGAACATTCTGTGACAGTTCAACTTCTATGACACGATTCAGAATCATACGGCTCGGATTATAAGTCCAGCGCATTCCACTTGGATATAACTGGGCCGCCGTCATGATTGGCGACACAGATACATCAATCTCTGCGACCGTCTTCAATTCCTTTCCTGTCAGATATACACTCACCAACGGATAACCTGGAATACGATCCGCACCGATTCCTAATGAACTGATATTAAACACATCTGACACTGTTACTTTTCCTTTTTGCAAAGTGTCACGAATCACTCCTGAAGGAGCAATTGCAACATCCACCGGCTTATATTCCGCTCCTTCCGCCTTTTCTACCGCATAGATATACGAATCTGCAATAATACTTCCCAGTGGATCTTCTTCTAATTCTTCCGCAAAATCATCTCTTTGTGTAAATTCTACATTATTTTCTGCCAACACCTGATCAAATGTATAGCCAAACTGCTTCAGATACTCTTCGTCTACCTTTTCTTTATATTTTTCAAGTTCCGTCGTTATCGCTTCATCTTCTTTCACCGAATCATCCAGATGATTCAATTGATATTCATCCAGTTCCCATCGTCCATCTTCCTTTTGGATCAGATCCAGTTCTCCCAGATTCTCCCCATAACAGCCGGCAGACACAATGTAAGTATCCCCCTTCTGAATCGGTTCCTCTAACTTCGTATGAGTATGACCGCTGATGATCACATCAATCTCCGGCACTTCTTTTGCCAGAAGTTCGTCTTCCGATTTGCCTTCATCTTCACTGGTCCCACTATGAGAAAGACATACGATCATATCTACATCTTCTTTTTCCAATTGATCGACCATTTCTTTTGAAGTATCCACTATACTTTCAAAAGTAAGCCCACTCTCCGGCGCACAGTCCTCTGCATCTTCTCCCAGGACACCATAGACACCGATTCTTACTCCTCCATGCTCGACAATCACGTACGGTGTACTTCCGTAATCCTCAAGCGCCTGGTGAATCCGTTCATTATCTTCAGATGTATTCTTCGCCCAGTCAATATTCGCACATACAAAAGCTGGCAGTTGAAGCGATGAATCTTCCTCTGCATTTTTCAAAGCTGCATGAAACATATTGCTGACACCTTCACTTCGATAATCAAACTCATGATTGCCAAAGGTAGTAACATCGTACCCCAGGCGTCCCAGCATCGTAAGCTCTGTTGCATCTGTCTCATAAATGGTCTGATAAAGCGTTCCCATGGAAAAATCTCCGCCATCCACCAGAAAC
Organism: Dorea chungnamensis; assembly: GCF_039832125.1. Lineage (NCBI taxonomy): Bacteria > Bacillati > Bacillota > Clostridia > Lachnospirales > Lachnospiraceae > Dorea > Dorea chungnamensis. The sequence continues at coordinate 59,198 of NZ_JBDOHT010000009.1, forward strand.
GTCGCCGGATTTTCAGCTTTCTTTTCATCAATCAACGTCTTCATCTTAGCAAGCCCGCCAATCATGACGGATTCCTCTGATTTATATGCATCCAGATGGGAATGCATGTCGTGAGTAAATAATATTTTTACTTTCTGCTCTCCATCCGAATCAACAGATGTCGTCTCTTCAGCCACCACGGATGTCACACACATCAGACAAAGCATGATAACCAACAGCATAGATGCCATCATTCTTTTTCTAAAGTTCATATCTTATTCCCCTTTTTATCAACAATATTGTTAAAAATTATCTTTCCCCTTTTGAATACAATAAAACCTTCCTCTGCTGCATTTTTCGGAAGGTTTATCTTGTATTGCTATTTCATCCTATTCATTTTCATTCATATTTGCAAGTTTCGCTGCCTGATCAGCTGCGATACACGCATCAATGATCTCCTGGATATCTCCGTTCATAATCTTATCAAGCTTATACAGTGTCAATCCGATTCGGTGATCTGTCACACGTCCCTGTGGGAAGTTATAAGTACGGATCTTCTCGGAACGGTCTCCGGTACCGATCTGGCTCTTTCTTGCTTCTGCTTCCGCATCATGCTGCTTCTGACATTCGATATCATACAGCTTTGCACGTAATAACGCGAATGCCTTTTCCTTATTCTGAAGCTGAGACTTCTCCGTCTGACTGTAGATTACAATTCCTGTCGGGTAATGGGTCAGACGCACCGCGGAGTCAGTGGTATTGACGCATTGTCCACCATTACCGGATGCACGCATAACATCGATACGGATATCCTTTTCATCGATTTGAATGTCTACGTCTTCTGCCTCTGGCATCACAGCGACCGTAATCGTAGATGTATGAATTCGTCCGCCTGATTCTGTCTCTGGAACACGCTGTACACGATGAACACCAGACTCATACTTCATTACCGAATAGGCACCCTGCCCATTGATCATAAAGGTAACATTCTTCATACCACCAATACCGATTTCTTCACACTCTACCAATTCTACTTTCCAACGTTTGCTCTCTGCGTAATGAAGATACATACGATAAATCTCTGCTGCAAAAAGTGCGGCTTCATCTCCGCCGGCACCTGCACGAATCTCTACCACAACGTTTTTATCATCATTCGGGTCTTTTGGCAACAGAAGAATCTTAAGTTCTTTCTCCAGTTCTTCTACTCTTGCCTTCGCTTCATTTAATTCTTCTTTGGCAAGCTCACGCATCTCTTCATCAGATTCCTCTTCTAACATCTCAAGACTGTCTGCGATTGTCTGCTTGCATGCTTTATATTCCTTATATGCCTCAACAATGGGGGTCAGTTCATTCTGTTCTTTCATGAGCTTACGGAATCTGGCCTGGTCATTGGCCACATCCGGCTCCTGCAACTCACTCAATATCTCTTCCAGACGAATGAGCAAATCCTCTAATTTGTCAAACATAACTCTTCCTCCTCAATCTATCCTTACGCAAGACATTTCCCTTGCGCACGTTATCTTTTATTGTACATGCCTGTAACCACACGGTCAAGACCTGCCAAATCCTTTTTTACTTTTATATCCTTATATCCACTTTCTCCCATAAGATATGACACATCCGATCCCTGATCGTGACCAATTTCAAACATCAGGAATCCTCCATCTTCCAGATATCTTTTGCCTTCTTTTATTATCTTACGGTAAAAGTACAGACCGTCTTCTCTTCCATCTAACGCAATCCTTGGATCATGAAAACGTACTTCCTCTTGGAGTTCTTCGATAACAGCAGTACGAATATAGGGTGGATTTGATACAATCAACTGATATTTTTCTTCTATATGTTCAAAAAGATTACTCTGTACAAATTCTGCCGCGACTTCCAACCTCTCGGAATTTCTTTTTGCCACCTTCAATGCATCTTCTGATATATCACATCCGGTTCCCACAGTTCCCGGACATAATTTCAAGAGACTCAACAAGATACATCCTGAGCCGGTACACATGTCCAGCACTTTCATTCCAGGTGTCCCTGCACGAACTACCTTTATCGCTTCTTCTACCAGTACCTCTGTGTCCTGCCTGGGTATCAACACATGTTCATTAACATAGAACGAATATCCCATAAATTCCTGCTCACCGGTGATATGCTGCAAGGGGATTCTGCTTTTACGCCTTGCAATGCAATCCCGATATTGTCTTACCTGACCTTCTGTAAGCTCTCTTTCAGGATCTCCATAATAAGACGCTCTGCTGATATTTGTCACATATTCAAGCAGATACCACGCATCTAATGCAGCCTCTGCGATCCCAGCCTCTGTCAGTGCAGCAACGCCTTCTTTATATATCTTCTGCAGTGTGAAAATTTTCTGCTTCATATGCTCTCCAATCGAAAACTGCTTCCACAGCCTGTATCGCAACTTCTATCATACTGTCATCCGGTTCTTTTGTTGTCAACTTCTGAATAGCGAGTCCCGGCTTACTGAACAGGTTGATCAGCGGGTTTTCACTGCATCCTGCCAGTTTCAATACTTCATAGGAGATTCCTGCAATTACCGGAAGCAAAGCAATTCGGATAATTATCCGCATAAATGGAGATTCTACTCTGATCAGCAATAACAGAATAATACTGATAGCCAACACAAAGAATAAGAAACTAGTTCCACATCTCTTATGCTGTCTGGAACTGATACGGACATTTTCCACTGTAAGCGGCAGGCCATGTTCAATACAATTGATACATTTATGCTCTGCCCCATGGTACATAAATGTTCTCTGGATATCTTCCATTCTGGATATCAGAAGCACATACACTACAAAAATCCCTATTCTTACGAATCCTTCTATGACAGTTCTGATAGTATAGGAAGCAATCAACGGCTTCAATAATAAAGACAGGAAATATGGTAATACCATAAAGATTGCAACTGCTGCGACTACGGAAAATACCACAGTAATTCCCATAATAATGCTCTCCTGCTTTTCCTTCTTCTGTGCTTCTTTTTCTGTCAGTTCCTGAACCTCTTCTTCCTCTTCATAAAAACTTGCAGAGAACGTCAATGTCTTTATCCCCAGTACCATAGAATCAATAAAATTAAAGATTCCTCTGACAAATGGTACTGTCGTCAGTTTCTTCCATCTGCCCGTAATACTCTGATAAGTCTCTTTCTGTACAAAAATCTCTCCATCCGGCTTGCGCACTGCCACAGCATAATCATCCTTATGCTTCATCATGATTCCCTCCAGCACTGCCTGTCCGCCAATATTTGATGACTTCATACACAACTCCTTTATTTCTATAAACATAAAAGGGTTGAGATTATATCAACCTCAACCCGATACTTGTAAATATTATTTGTCCATTCCGTATTTCTTATTGAACTTATCAACACGACCACGAGCCTGAGTTGCTTTCTGCTGTCCTGTATAGAATGGATGACATTTAGAACAAATTTCTACGTGAATATCTTCTTTTGTAGATCCTGTTACAAATGTATTGCCACAGTTACAAGTTACAGTTGCCTGATGATATGCTGGATGTATTCCTTCTTTCATGATTTTCACCTCTTCTTTATTTAGTCACATGCACGATGTGCAATTAAATTTCGTTTTCTAAACAGCTTTGTCATTGTATCATAAATATCGTATCTTGTCTAGATTAATTTTGTCTTTTTTACTAATTGAATCAATTCTGCATTATTTCTTGTTCGACTGAACATATTCAGAATATTGTCGACCGCTTCTTCTGCCCTCATTCCATTCAATGCTCTGCGCATAGAATCCACAGCCTCCTGCTCTTCCCTGGACAACAAAAGATCTTCTCTTCTTGTCCCAGATTTTGGAATATCTATTGCAGGGAACACTCTTCTTTCTGATAACTTGCGGTCTAATACCAATTCCATATTACCGGTACCTTTAAATTCTTCATAGACCACATCATCCATCTTACTTCCCGTATCTACCAATGCAGTTGCCAATATCGTAAGGCTTCCTCCCTCACGCATATTTCTTGCCGCACCAAAGAACCTCTTTGGCATATGAAGGGCAGCCGGATCAAGACCACCTGATAAAGTCCTTCCTGATGGCGGAACCGTAAGATTATATGCTCTTGCAAGCCTTGTAATACTATCCAATAGAATCATAACATCTTTTTTATGTTCTACCAGACGCTTTGCCCGCTCAATGACCATCTCCGACACACGTTTGTGATGTTCTGGGAGTTCATCAAACGTAGAGTATATCACTTCTACATTATCGCCTTCAATTGCTTCCTTTATATCAGTTACTTCCTCCGGCCGCTCATCGATCAGCAAAATTAACAGATGAATCTCCGGATTATTTTTACGTACAGACAACGCCACCTGCTTTAGCAAGGTCGTCTTACCAGCCTTCGGAGGTGACACGATCATTCCACGCTGTCCTTTTCCAATTGGAGACAGAAGATCCACAATACGCATGGCTGTGCTTGTCTTACCACATTCCAGACGCAGCCTTTCGTTTGGAAAAATTGGAGTCATATCTTCAAAATTCGCTCTGCGCATCGCTTTCATCGGATCCATCTCATTAATCTTCGTCAAATATAACAACGCGCTGAACTTTTCCTGTTGTGTCTTAATTCGAGTATTTCCTTCTAGAATATCTCCGGTCTTCAGATTGAACTTACGAATCTGGGATGGTGATACATAGACATCATTCTCTCCTGGAAGATAATTCGCACTTCGGATAAATCCGTAACCATCCTGATGAACCTCCAGAATTCCCCGTGCCTTGACACCACTGTCCAACCTGTCTATGTCATGCATTTCTTTATCTCCCGTATTGGCAGACATTTCTTTCACCGCATCTCTGGAAACCTGCTTCTCTTTTTCATCTTCCTCGAGCATACGTTCAACCAATTCTGCCTTTTTCATGGTTGAAATACCTTTTAATCCCCTTGCTTTTGCAAGGTCTTTTAAAGTAGACAAAGGCAAAGATTCATACTTCTCTCTCATCATAAACGTTCCTCACATATTCTCCATATAACACAATGGGATTTTTCAAGCTCGATTGAGCTTCTTTTGAATATGGTATGATTATACTACAATTCTTCTATTTTTAAAAGCCTTTTTATTGATTTGCTTTTCCAGGAATGATATGATTATAACCAATGAAAATATAAATGAAAAGGTGGTATCCCCATGACAACAAATGAAAAAGCACTTATGATGCATGAAAAATGGCAGGGAAAGATTGAAACAACCGCAAAATCCCATGTTAATTCCCGTGAAGATCTTGCAATTGCCTATACGCCAGGTGTCGCTGAACCTTGCAAAGTCATAGCAAAAGATAAAGAAGCTGCTTATACCTATACAATCAAATCCAACACCGTTGCTGTCGTTTCTGATGGAAGCGCAGTTCTTGGTCTTGGCAACATTGGTGCTCTTGCCGCTATGCCAGTTATGGAAGGCAAAGCAGTATTATTCAAAGAATTCGGCGGAGTAAATGCTGTACCTATCTGTCTCGACACGCAAGACACAGAAGAGATTATCAAGACTGTCGTTAATATTGCTCCAGCATTCGGCGGTATCAATCTGGAAGATATCAGCGCTCCTCGTTGTTTTGAGATTGAAGAGCGACTGAAAGAATTATTGGACATCCCAGTATTCCATGATGACCAGCATGGAACGGCAATTGTAGTTCTTGCCGGAATCATCAATGCGATGAAAGTAACCGGCAAAAATAAAGAAGATTCCAAAGTCGTTGTTAACGGTGCAGGATCTGCAGGTGTCGCTATAACAAAATTACTTCTTACCTATGGTTTCAAACATATTACCATGTGTGATATTAATGGAATTATAGGTAAAGATTCCCCAAATCTGAACTGGATGCAGCAGAAGATGGTGGAAGTTACAAACCTGGAAGGGAAGGCCGGAACATTGGCAGATGCATTGAAGGGCGCAGATATCTTTGTAGGTGTCTCTGCACCTAACATCGTGACTCAGGAAATGGTTGCTTCTATGAATCAGGATGCTATTCTCTTTGCAATGGCTAATCCAGTACCGGAAATCATGCCTGATCTTGCCAAAGCTGCTGGTGCCAAAGTCGTAGGAACCGGACGTTCCGACTTTCCGAATCAAGTCAATAATGTTGTTGCATTCCCTGGTATCTTCAAAGGTGCTTTAGAAGGACGCGCAACTCAGATTACCGAAGAAATGAAATTAGCAACCGCCAAAGCAATTGCAAGTCTGGTCTCTGATGATGAATTGAATGAAAACAACATTCTGCCAGAAGCTTTTGATCCGCGAGTTGCCGCTGTTGTCAGCCGCGCAGTAAAGGAATTGATCTAACATGACTATCCGATGGGGAGAAAAAAGATATTATTCTCTTGATTATTATATAAAGCAGACTTATGGAGAAAAACTATATAAGATTTCTCTGGATGGAGGAATGACCTGTCCGAACCGAGATGGCACTTTGGGCCGCCGGGGCTGTATCTTTTGCAGTACCGGCGGTTCAGGTGATTTTGCCTCTAATCGAAGATTGTCAATTACAGAACAGATTGAACAGGGTAAATCTCAAGTAGCCAAAAAGCATTCCGGTGTATCTTACATCGCATATTTTCAGGCATACACCAACACCTATGCCCCTGTTTCTTATCTAAGAGAAGTCTTCACTGAAGCAATTCATCACCCTGACATAAAGATTCTGGATATTGCCACACGACCGGATTGTCTCGGGTCAGATATCATAGAATTATTAGATGAATTAAACCAGATAAAGCCTGTGTGGGTTGAGTTGGGCCTTCAGACCATTCACCCTAAGACTGCCCGTTTTATCAGAAGAGGTTATGAACTTCCCATATTCGAGCAGGCAGTCCAGATGCTTCGCGCTATTCATATACCAGTCATCGTTCATACGATTCTAGGGCTCCCCGGAGAAAGTACCAAAGACATTCTTGATACCGTCCATTATCTGAATACACAGGATATTCAGGGAGTGAAGTTTCAATTATTACACATACTAAAAGATACAGATCTGGCTGATTACTACAACGATCATCCATTCTCACTGCCGGATATGGAAGAATATTTTTCTCTCATTGGGCAATGCCTGTGTCATCTCCGTCCAGATATCGTCATACACAGACTTACTGGTGACGGGCCAAAATCACTTCTGATTGCCCCCTTATGGACAGGAAATAAACGTCAAGTATTAAACAATCTGCAGGCATATCTGAAAACTCACGACATATGGCAAGGAAAGGAGTTATGACCATGGACACGTCTTTCAAATTATATAAACTAATTATTCTCTATATGCTGAATAAAGTAGATTTTCCTCTGACCAATGCTCAGATATCAGAATTCATTCTGGACGAAGGATATACCACTTATTTTAAACTTCAGCAGGCAATATCAGAACTCATTGAGTCTGGTTTCATCCGCGAAGAATCAACGCACAGCAGAACCTTCTACCATCTTACTGAAGAAGGTGCAGAGACGATTCATTTCTTTAAAAATGATATATCTCCTGCCATTCAGCAAGATATCAATACTTTTTTAAAAGAAAAGCAATACGAATTAAAAAATGAAGTTTCTGTCAAATCAGATTACTATCGCAATTCCAATCAGGAATATTCGGTACGATGTCAGGTAATCGAACATGGTGTTCCTCTCATTGACTTGACAGTCACTGCTCCGACAGAAGCCGAAGCCGAAACCATAGCAAATAACTGGACCAAAAAGAACCAGGAAGTCTATGCAATGATTATGTCAAATCTGCTGTGAACAAAAGGGGGATTTTATGAAATTAAAGAAATTAAGAGACTTATACATTAGTTTTTTTAAAATAGGAGGACTTACTTTCGGCGGTGGACTTGCAATGTTGCCAATGCTTCAGAGAGAAGTAGTACAAGAGCGTCATTGGTGTACCGAAGAAGAGATTCTTGACATGTATGCAATCGGCCAATGTACTCCGGGTATCATTGCCGTGAACACTGCAACTTACGTCGGATATAAACAGGCAGGTTTCACAGGAGGAGTTGCCGGAACACTTGGTGTTATCTCACCTTCCATCATTATTATCTGCTTGATTGCATCCATTTTACAGAACTTTATCCATCTTCCACTCGTTGTACATGCACTTGCAGGAATTCGCGTTATTGTCTGTGCATTAATGCTCAACACCGTTGTATCTATGGCGCGTAAGGGTATTATCGATAAGCTCGGAGCGGTTCTGTTTCTTGTAGCTTTTCTTCTGGCATGCTTTACTCCGATTCCTACTGCTGTAATTATCATATTGGCAGGTCTCGTTGGAATCATTGCCAAAAAACTAGAAGGGAGATGTGCCAAATGATATACCTGACATTAGCTTTTGAATTTTTCAAAATCGGCTTATTTTCTGTGGGCGGTGGAATGGCTACACTTCCTTTCCTTATGGATCTGACGGCAAAATATGATTGGTTTACTGCCAGTGAGCTTGCAAATATGGTCGCAATCAGTGAAAGTACCCCCGGCCCCGTCGGCATTAATATGGCAACTTACGCCGGATACCAGGCAGCTGGTATTCCTGGCGCTCTAATTGCAACTTTATCATTGACAGCTCCAGCATTAGTTATTATTGTCCTGATCGCCAGATTCTTAGAAAACTTTAGTGAAAATCCTACAGTCAAAGCTGTTTTTTATGGAATCCGTCCTACAGTAGCCGCCTTGATAGGTTATGCAGTATGGGAGCTCTTACAGATTACAATGGTCTGTACCACTGATGGACAGACACGTCTCAATCTGATCAGCATTACTGTCTGCCTGATAGCATTTATTTTCATGCAGATCAAGCCATTAAAAAAACTGCACCCCCTTGTATGGATTATTATGGGTGCAATCATTGGAATTTTATTTCAAATGTAAATAATATATCTCTATCTATAAAGAAGGCGCAGTAATCCCTGCGCCTTACATTTATTGAATATATATTAGTCTTCCAGAAGGAATTCACTCATCACATAATTACTGATATCAATCCCTCTCTCTGTCAGTCTCACATAATCTCCTGATTCTTCTAACAGTTTTTTATCATACATATCCTGCAAGACATTTCCATAAATATCTTCCATAATGCATCCAAAGTCTTTCTGAAACTTACTTTTTGACACGCCTTCTATCTTTCGAAGCCCCAGGAACATATACTCTTCCATCTGATTTGCCCTGCTTAGGACTTCTGGCTCTTCTCCCTGTGTCCAACGTCTGTTTTGCATCAGAGATGCAGCTCCGGTCCCAATGCCCAGATATTCTGCCCGATTCCAATATCCAAGATTATGACGGCATTCATATCCTTCTCTGGCATAATTCGATATTTCATATCTGTGATATCCATATTCCTTAAGAATATCTGCAGTAAGCTGATACATCAGACGTTCTGTATCTTCATCGGGAAGCTCTCTTTTTCTTCTTGCTTTGGCCCGCTCTCCTTCGCCATACTTTTCATAAAATGGCGTGCCAGGCTCAATAATCAGACTATATGCTGATATATGTTCCGGTCCCAATTCTGCCACTGTACTCAGGGTCTTCATCCAATCTTTCAGCGTCTGAAACGGTATTCCCGACATCAGATCCACATTAATATTGTCAAATTCCTCTTCTCTTGCAAGCGCGAAAGTTTCCAGAAAATCTTCATATGTATGAATCCTGCCAAGCATCTTTAATTCCTGATTATTCGTCGACTGAAGACCTATACTCAGGCGATTAATACCAACTTTCCGATAGGACTTCATCTTCATCCGGTCTACAGTACCAGGATTCACTTCTATTGAGATCTCTGCATCTGAATCTACCGGAAAGGTTCCTCTGACAGCATCAAAAATCGCATGAATCTGCCCAGGTTCCAGAATAGACGGTGTCCCTCCGCCAATGAAAACACTGACAATATGATAATCCCCTGACAACACTCCATAAGCACGTATCTGCTCACAAAGTTCTTCTACATACCGCTGTCTTTCTTCAGCCGAAGCAGGCGCTGACAGAAAATCACAGTACCTGCATTTCTTCACACAGAACGGTATATGAATATATAATTCTAATGGTCTCATTACTTATCATCCAGCTTTAACACACTCATAAATGCTTTTTGTGGAATCTCCACATTTCCCACCTGTCGCATACGCTTCTTACCTTCTTTTTGCTTTTCCAGAAGCTTCCTCTTACGGCTGATATCACCACCGTAGCATTTCGCCAACACATCTTTGCGCATCGCTTTTACCGTCTCTCTGGCAATAATCTTACTTCCGATTGCAGCCTGAATCGGAATCTCGAACAACTGTCTTGGAATCTCTTCCTTTAACTTCTCACACATCTTACGTCCGCGTTCATATGCTGTATCTGCATGAATAATAAAGGAAAGCGCATCTACCTCTTCTTTGTTAATCAAAATATCCAGTTTCACAAGATTAGACTGTACATAACCATCCATCTCATAATCGAAGGATGCATAACCTCGGGATCGAGATTTTAATGCATCAAAGAAATCATAGATAATCTCATTCAATGGCAAATGATATCTCAGCACTGCACGAGTCTCTTCAATATATTCCATCCCATCATAGATTCCCCTGCGTTCCTGACACAGATCCATAATGGCACCGATAAACTCGGAAGTTACCATGATTTCAGCCTTAACCATAGGTTCTTCCATATACTCTATTTCTGATGGATCTGGAAGATTAGACGGGTTGGTCAATTCAATAACATCTCCATTGGTTTTATGAACCTTGTAGATAACACCTGGTGCGGTCGTTACCAGATCCAGATTATATTCTCTCTCCAGACGTTCCTGAATAATTTCCAGATGTAATAATCCCAAAAAGCCACATCGGAAACCAAATCCTAATGCAATAGATGTCTCTGGTTCAAACTGCAAAGACGCATCATTTAACTGCAATTTTTCCAGCGCATCTCTAAGATCCGGGTATTTCGCGCCATCTGCCGGATACATGCCACAATAAACCATTGGGTTTACTTTCTTATATCCGGGAAGTGGTTCAGCACATGGTTCCACCGCATTGGTAATCGTATCTCCCACACGAGTATCCTTCACATTCTTCAGACTGGCTGTAATATATCCTACCATTCCTGCGCTTAGCTCCTCACAAGGAATGAACTGTCCTGCGCCAAAGTAGCCCACTTCCACGACCTCAGCCTTTGCTCCGGTCGCCATCATCAGAATCGGAGTTCCCTTTCGAACGGATCCTTCCTTGATTCGACAGAATACTATAACACCTTTATAAGAATCATATAAAGAGTCAAAAATCAAAGCCTGCAAAGGTGCCTCTGGATTTCCCACAGGAGCCGGAATCTTCTCAACAATCTGCTCCAGAACCTGATCCACATTCAATCCGGTTTTTGCAGAGATCAATGGTGCATCCGTTGCCTCGATGCCAATGACATCTTCAATCTCCTCAATCACACGCTCCGGCTCAGCACTTGGAAGATCAATCTTATTAATCACCGGCATAACATCCAGATCATGATCCAATGCCAGATAGACGTTCGCCAGTGTCTGAGCCTCCACACCCTGTGCGGCATCAACTACCAGAATTGCTCCATCACAGGCAGCCAGACTTCTGGAAACTTCATAATTAAAATCCACATGCCCTGGGGTATCAATCAGATTGAAAATATACTCTTCCCCGTTCTTCGCCTTATAAACAATACGCACCGCCTGCGCTTTGATGGTAATTCCTCGCTCTCTCTCCAATTCCATATTGTCAAGAACCTGAGACTGCATCTCCCGGCTGGTAAGCAGACCTGTCATCTCAATAATACGGTCTGCCAGCGTAGATTTTCCGTGATCAATATGCGCTATAATACAAAAATTACGAATTTTACTCTGATCTATTGCCACTGATATCTTTCCCCTTAATCATAAATTTACAATTATTATTTTCAGCAATCGCTGCGCTCAGTATATCACGCAGCACTGTATTTTACAATGAAAAGTTCCACACTCATCACATCATTCAGACGTCCTGTTTTTACCATTTCTTCCGTATTGACTGCTTCTTCCATGATACTTCTAAGCTCTTCCCTGGAAAAAGTTCTGCACTGCTGTATATACTTGCCAGCCACAAAAGGATGGAGTCCTACAGTCTTTGCAATCTGTGATTTTTCATATCCTTTTCCACAGAGATCCTTCACTTCAAGAAGTAGTTTGAACTGGCGGGCCAGAAGATACAAGATTCGCATCGGCGGTTCTTTCAATGCAAGCAGGTCATAATAATAATTCAAGGCTTTTTTCTGCTGTTTTACAGCTACCGCTTCCACCATTTCAAAAATCTTGTTGGTAATCTGGGTCGTACAGATATCGTCAATATCCTGTACCGTAATCTCGTTTCTGCCCAATGTATAGGAGAATAACTTTTCCATCTCTTTTTCCAGATTCTCCATGTCTGTGCCTGTTTTTGACACCAGATAACGAGCTGTAGATTCCTTGATCTGTCTGCCTTCTCTTTTCACATTACCGGCAATCCAATACAAAAGTGTCTTCTCATCCTGGCGTCCCATTTCAACGATCCGCCCCTTATCTTTTGCCGCCTTATACATCTTACCGCGCTTGTCCACTTCATTTTCTACAAATAAGAAGCAGACAGTGTCAGGCATATTTTTCATATAATCTGCTAATTCTGGTGTTGCACTTTTAAAAAAGCCAGAATTTTCTATCACGATCAATCTGCGCTCAGCAAAAAACGGCATCGTTTCCGCCAGATCGATCAATTCTGCCGGATTGATTCCTTTCCCCTCATAATAAGCATAATTCACGGTATCCCCATCTGGGAGTATCGCTTTGGTAAGCTTATCTTTATACTGTTTTTTCAAATAAGCCTCCTCCCCATACAGGAGATATATTTGCTTAAATTGACCTAATTTAATATCCTCATTCAAACTTTTCATGAATTATCTTACCATGTCTCTTGAAATATCTTCCAGGGAATGTGCCCCACACATTGCCATAGTATCCTTTAATTCTGAAGCCAGTTTTTCCGTATAGGCTGCGACACCTTCTCCGGCTCCACCATATACAGCCGTCACGTATGGACGTCCAATCAAAACCGCATCTGCACCAAGTGCTAACGCTTTAAAGATATCGACACCTGAACGAATTCCTCCATCGACAAATATCTTCATATCTTTTCCGACTGCATCCACAATGTCTGCTAATACTTCTGCTGTTGCCGGACACTGATCCAGCACACGTCCTCCATGATTCGATACAACAATTGCTGCCGCCCCGGCTTCTTTCGCCTTCAACGCACCTTTTACAGTCATGATACCTTTCAGAATAAAAGGAACTTTTGCTTCTCGCACAATCTCCTGAAGTTCTTCCACTGATTTACTTCCAGCCGGAGGAGTAAGATTCTTCAAAAACGGAAGACCTGCCGCATCGATATCCATTGCCACCGCAAAAGAACCAGAATCCTGAATCATAGACAACTTTTCTCTTAAAGTATTCATGTCCCACGGTTTTACTGTCGGGATTCCTTTTCCTCCCTTTCCCTTGATTGCTTTGGTTGCTGCCACCATAACTGCCGGATTAGTACCATCTCCGGTAAATGCTGCAATTCCTGCATCTGCACAGGCAGATACCAGGATATCATTGTACTCCAGATCATCATATTTATCTCCATAATGCAACTTCATCGCTCCGATTGGAGCGGCAAAAATCGGATATTTAAAAGACTCTCCAAAAATATTCAATGTAGTGTCTACTGGTTTATTTTCACAGATCGTATCCATGTTCACACATAATTCCTGCCATTTATCATAATTACGAATTGCCACCGTTCCACTTCCCTTTGCTCCAGGTCCCGGCATCTTATTGCCACAAGCCTTTCCATTACATACCGGACAGGCTTTGCAATGTTCTCCCATGCAAGTTTTTGCATGATTCAATACTTCTTCATATGTCATATTCTATTACCTCTTTTCGTATCATTTAAATCAACTTCCTTTTAGAATTATACTGAATCTTTTTCTTGAATTCAACTGTTTCCCCAATGTAATCACGAATTGTCTGCGTAACAATTCCACTTTATGTACATCTCATTTTTATGGATAATTATCATTACCGCACCTGTTTCTTGTGTTGACTTAATTTTACATTCTGCTTCTTCCAGCCTGGCAATCGTCTCTTGATGCGGATGTCCGTATCGGTTCTTTTGTCCCGCTGATATAATAGCATATCGTGGTTTCACCACATCTAAGAATTCTTTGCTTGAAGAGTTCTTAGAGCCATGGTGGGCTACTTTCAGTACTTCCCAAGAACAATTTTTATACTTATGCTTCAAAAGATCCGTCAATTCTTCTTCTCCTTTGCCTTCTACATCTCCAGTAAGGAGCATATCATATTCCCCATAGGACACTGCCATTACCATGGATGTCTCATTTCCCGTCTCTAATCCTTCTTCGGCTTCACTTGGCTGCAGACAAGTCAGAGTCAGCTCCTCTTCCATGATCTCCTGACCTGGAGCGATCACAACTACACGAATTCCTTCTTTTTTTGCTCTCTCTGCCAATGCCACCAATTCTTCTCCCCACACTTCCTGCACCGGAAGAACCAGAGTATCTATGGTCACTCCTATTTTCTTCCGATCTATCAATTCTTCAATCCCATTCATATGATCACTGTCTCCATGCGTCACGATTACATAGTCAAGTCTAGATACTCCCTGTGACTTTAAAAAAGGCTCAATTCTATATTGTCCTATCTTTTTCACATCACTGCTTCCTCCATCAATCAGATATGTTCCTCCATCCGGTCCTTTGATAAAAATCCCATCCCCTTGCCCGACATCTAAGATTGTCGTCATCAGTTTTCCATCTTCACCCCAGCGAAATCCCAGCACAAATACTGCCATTCCCAAAAGTGCTGCTGCCAGTACTTTGCACCGGTTTGATTTCTTCCATAGCAAAAGTAAGACCATACACAACACAACATAATATACTGCAATCTGCCACAACTGTGGTCTGCCAGTCACGATTCTAGATGCCGGAAGCCTAATGGCGATGTTACAACCCTTTTTATAAATCCAGAGAATTACTCCACATATCTTCATAAGGATTTTAGCTATTGGCATACACACCACATAGATTCCGCTTCCTGCCATTCCCAGGAATAACAAGACTGACATAAGTGGAATTACAAAAAGATTCAACAGAAATGAATAAAGTGGAAACTCAAAAAAATAGTATAACAAAATGGGAAGTAATACGAGATTGATACTGACGCTGGCCCAAATTCCCTGAAACGCGAAGTCTTGAAACGCTGGAAGTACCAGTAGAATTGCCAACACTGCTCCGAAAGATAACCAAAATCCGCCATCGAACAGATAAAGCGGTCTCCACAACAATACTACCACTGCGGCAAAAGCAAATGCTGTCGGCGCATCATAATGCCGACCGGTCATATCTGCCCCGACTCTGAACAGGAACATTACAAGTGCACGCATAGCTGATACTGTACATCCGATCATCAAGATATACATGCACAGAAAAAATATTCCAGCCACCCCTCCAACAGAATATGAACCTGTCAGCCGACGTAACATCCGATACATTCCCAGTCCTACAAAGGAAAGATGCAGCCCTGAAATTGCAAGTATATGCGCAATCCCATTTGCCTGATAAAGCGTTCTTAAATCCCGATCCATAGAGGACTTTTCCCCCAACATCATGGCACTTAATACAGTCCCATCTTCGTCTCCCATCATTCTGATCAATTGCTCTTTCCACTGAAGCCGGAACTTCATAAGCCCAGACTGTAATTTCCATTCTTGTCTATCAATTACAGTCACTTTTTCTGCCCACATCAACCCATGAATATTCTGACACTGATAGTACTGTTTCTGATCAAAATTTCCTGGATTTCTGGCATGTTGAAAAAATGAGACTTCTCCTTCTGCCTGTATGACATTTCCTATATTCACTTGTAAATCGGGATCTATGTATACGATAATCTTAGATTCTTGAAACGATTGTTTCTCATATTGAATAGAATTGTTCTTTAGATATACTGCCTGATATTTATCCTTCTGCTCAAAATAATAGATTTGTCCCTGTAAAGATATTGTATCGCCTTGGGACACAATACATTCAAGCGGTGAAGGACGAAGTTCTTTTACAAACTTCTCTCCTCCAACCGCTATACTCACAGCAACCATCATCAATATTATCAGGCACACACTTAACAATGGCCTGTTTTTCATGACTATTCTTTCTCCTCCACAAGGTTCTGATCTCGTGATAATGGCTTACTAAGATCTACTGTTCCCATGTATGTGATATCGGATTCCCCATTCACCAGAATCTGCACCTGACTGGATGCACCTCCATCAACAATAGAATTAACAATTGCATATATTGTAATTTTAGGATCTATCGTGTAAGTATTATTCAGAAATCCTTCATCAAGATTCACATAACACACATTATCCTTGACCGACACGCCAAGCACCTTAGTTTCCGGCGGAATCACCGGATACAGTCCTTCCTTAGACGGACCCTTCAATAATTGTTCTACTATCAGCTTTTCTATCGATGTATTACTATTATAACGGACGCTGATATTTTCTGTTATCATAGCATTTCCTTGCTCATTGGCAAAATATAGTTTCAATTCTCCAACCTGGTAAGAATACAACAATGAACCTGTATTCTGCACAAAATCTTCTGCACGCATATACCCCACTTCTTTACCCAGATTATCAGTTAATGGACTGTTCTCAATAAAAAAGCAGACATACTCTACCTCTGAAAGCTGCGACAAAGTCTGTACCACAGCTGCTTTCAGCAGCACCTCTTTGGCAGCACTCAGTTTCTCATAAGTACTGTTAAAATGAATCTCTAATTTTTTATCGGATAACGTCCAGTCTTGTATCTTTAATTTTTCCGGGAACACGCTTTTATATTCTATAGAATCTGGTTCCTTTTGCATCGCATTCAATAAGTTCTGAACCTTTTCCTCCGCATTCTCTCCTTTCATCTCATACTTTTCTTTTACCAAAGCGGTATCTTCTGTATTCACGTAACAGATAAAAGACTCTCCTTCTTCTGGTTCCTTTCCTTTTCTGCATCCTGCCAGAAGTGAAAGACACAGCAGTATGCAAACAATCGTATAGCATCTTTTTCGACTCATATTGCTCTTTCCTCCTGTCCTAAGATACATAAGTCAGCGGAATTCGTATTGTAAATGTCGTTCCCTCTCCCACCTGACT
Organism: Dorea chungnamensis; assembly: GCF_039832125.1. Classification (NCBI taxonomy): domain Bacteria; kingdom Bacillati; phylum Bacillota; class Clostridia; order Lachnospirales; family Lachnospiraceae; genus Dorea; species Dorea chungnamensis. The sequence continues at coordinate 76,415 of NZ_JBDOHT010000009.1, forward strand.
ATAAGCCTTAATTGCGCCTCGATGCATCACCACCGCACTTCTTGCAATGGCAAGACCCAACCCAGTTCCACCGATTTCTCTGGAATGGGATTTATCGACACGATAAAACCTTTCAAATATATGTTCCAGCGCCTCTTCAGGGATTCCAATTCCAGAATCGGCAACTTCAATATAACAATTTTTGTGATCCGCGTTCAAAGATACATGAATCCATCCATTCTCTTTATTATACTTAATAGCATTTTCTACAAGATTTGTAATCGCAAGTGACAGTTTCATCTCATCTACTTCAGCAGTTACCGGACGGAAGCTTTCAAATACCACTTCGATATTGCGTGTCGCTGCTATTGGCCGAAGCTGCTTCAGTATTCTTTCTACCAGGGCATTGATACTTTCAGACTTGATATTCAAAGTATTTGCCGTCTTGTCCATCTTCACCAGAGACAGGAGATCATTGATAATCTTATTCTCTCTTTCAATCTCTTCTGACAAATCTCCCATAAATTCCTGATATAGTTCTGCCGGAACATCTTCCTGTGCCAACAACGAATCTGCCAATACCTTCATTGATGTCAGCGGTGTCTTTAATTCATGTGACACATTTGCCACGAATTCATTGCGAGAATCATCCAACACTTTCATTCGTTCTACCATTCTGTTAAATGATTCTGAGATCAATATAGTCTCTGTATAGGTGTTCTCATGCAGATAATTGTCCTCATATCCATCCGTTACCGCCGCCAAAGAACGACTGATTCTTTGGAATGGCCTCACCATAATGATACCTGCCGCAAAAGCCAACGCCAACAGTACTACAGCAATCGTAAGTTCCACAATCAAGATTCTTTCATCTAATATCTGCATACTGTCAACAATCGAATCCGTCGATACACTTACAAGCATGACTCCTAATACTTTATCCGATCCCATCTCATAGATTGGAGAAGTCACCTCTATATACCTGTTTTTTGCATCATAATTACTGGTGCCCTTTCCCTGAAAGCACCGGATTACTTCTTCGGATACGATGGTTTTTCCCATATCCATATCATATGTATCTTCTTCAATATGGAACTCTTGATCTATGATCAGAACACGTCCACTATAGATATTGGATAGCTGCACCAGCTCCGTTCTGATCACTTCAGACGCTTCACCAGCCAAGTAATTGGAATTACTCAGTTGATTGCCAAGAATAGTACATTGATTCTGTATCTCTGCAGTTCGTACTTCTACTGCTCTTTTCTCATAACTGCTCAGAATCACCCCTCTCATAATAAGGCCCGGCACAATCCCAGCCAAAAATATCAACAGGGTGATTCGAAAACGCAAGCTCTTAAATACATTCTGTTTAAAATACTTTTTAACCCCTAAAATAATAACCCACTCCCCATTTTGTATATACGTACTTTGGATCACTTGGATTCGTCTCAATCTTCTCCCTAAGCCTACGTATATGTACATCTACTGTTCTTGCATCTCCAGGATATTCATATCCCCATACAATGTTCAACAGATTTTCACGGCTATAGACTTTATTCGGATTCATTGCCAACAATTCCAGAAGATCGAATTCTTTTGCCGTCAGATTAACCTCTTTTTTTCCGATAACCACGCGCCGGCTCTCACAATCAATCGTCATATCACCTTTCACAATAATCTTATCGTTCACCTTGCTTTGATTACTTTTGCTGACACGACGCATGATTGCTTTGATACGTGCCTTTACTTCCAGAATATTAAATGGCTTCGTTATGTAATCATCTGCGCCATATTCCAATCCCAGTATCTTATCCATATCATCACTTCTGGCCGTCAGCATAACAATAGGAACATCTGAAAATTCACGAATCTGCTGGCATACTTCAAATCCATCATGCTTTGGCAGCATAACATCTAATAAAATCATGTCATAGGCATTCTCTCTGGCAAGTTTCAATGCTTCCTCCCCATCATAAGCACAGTCTACTTCCATTCCATCTTGTTCTAAGCTAAAACGAATTCCTTTTACAATTAATTTTTCATCGTCTACTACCAATACTCTTCTACCCATTCACGCTCTCCCTCGCTAAATCTTTATCTGATCCATAATCTTTTGAAACGTACCTTCTTTAATGCCTTCCACTTCCATTAATTCTTCAATCTTCTGAAAACCGCCATGCTCTTCTCGGTACTGGATAATGGCTGTTGCCTTTGCCTCACCAATTCCATTTAAAGTCTTAAGCTGCTCTTTCGATGCTGTATTCAAATTCACTTTGCCATCTTCTTCTGGATCTGCGCTTTGATTTTCTAAGATTTGCTGTTCTTTTTCTTCTCTGGAAGGAACATATATCTGCTGTCCATCCTCTATCTGCTCCGCCTGATTCAACGCTTCTGCTGATGCTTCATCACTAAGTCCCCCAGCCGCTTCCAATGCCTCATAGATACGGCTGCCTGTATGAAGTCTGTATACTCCTGGATTCACAACCTCGCCACATACATGGACATAGATTGCCTCCTGTTTCTCTTCCGTATCTTCTGTCTCTGCATCTTGCGATGTATCTTCTTTTACTTCTGCCAATTGCACCTGCTCTTTTTCCGCTTCTTTTGAACATCCTGCAAGCAGAAGCAAAACTGCCGCCATAATGATAACTTTTCTTTTTTTCCAGATCTTTCTACGCATAAATTCTCCTTTACAGTCTGTCGTAACTGCAAATACCCCGCATATGCCTAGATAAAGTTATTGTACTATTTCCACTGAAAAATTGCAACTCCAATCAAAGCAATCCCCATGCCGATTACCTTTCTCCACTCAAGTGGTTCTTTCTCTACCCCGAACAATCCCAACAATTCAATAATATACGCAACGATTAACTGAGAGATTACGATCAACAACGCTGCTTTTGCCGGGCCCAGCTGTTCCATGCTCTTGATTACTGTCCATGTAATTCCGGCCCCGATCACACCGCCTAAAAGTACATATTTGGGTTCTACCTTTGCGAGCGTCATTACATTATCCCTGCCCGAGATCAACCATGCCACAAAGCATAATGCAAAAGCACTCAATTGTACCCATCCGTTACTGACCCACATTCCTGTCGTCTTCGTCACCTGTGTATTAAACACGCCTTGTACACTCATTAAAGCCCCTGACAAAAGAGCAATTAAAAAACCAATCATCCGATCTACCTCCTACATTCCTGTAAATAGTATATCCAACGATTGATTTTTTATGTCTACAGCACTTTCTTCAATTTCTCTATCATTTCATCCACATGTTCTTTTTCAATAATCAGTGGCGGAACAAAACGAATTACATCCGCTCCTGCACCGATTACAAGAAGACCTTCCTGCAAAGCAGCATTCGCAATCTCTCCGGTCGGTTTTGTAACCTGAATTCCCTGCATCAGACCTTTGCCCTTTCTTGCTGTCACGCAGTCAGATTCCTGTACCAGAATATCCAACTGTTCTGACAGATATGCTCCAATCTCCTGCACATGGGATACAAGATTCTCCCGTTCAAAGATCTCTACCGTCTTACTGACAGCTGTACATGCCAGTGGATTACCTCCGTATGTTGTGCCATGATCCCCCGGTTCAAGAGAATATTGTGCTACTTCCTCTGTCATAGCAAATGCACCGACAGGAATTCCGCTTCCGATTGCTTTTGCCATGGACATAATATCTGGCTTAATGCCATAAGACTGCCATGCGAACATCGAACCAGTCCGTCCCATGCCACACTGTACTTCATCGCAGATCATCAAAATTCCTTCTTCATCACAGAGCTTACGGATCCCTTTCATGAACTCTTCCGAAGCCACATTGATACCGCCTTCACCTTGTAACGGCTCAAGAATAATTGCACAGGTCTTATCTGTCACAAGCGCTTTCACACTTTCAAGATTATTGTATTCTGCAAATGATACACCAGGAACCAATGGTTCAAACGGCTCTCTGTAAGCATCATGTCCAGTAACAGATACTGCGCCAAAGCTTCTTCCATGAAAAGACTCTTTCATCGCAATGAATTCATAACGCCCTGTTTTTCTCTTATAGGCATATTTTCTTGCAGCTTTTAATGTTCCTTCGACAGCCTCTCCTCCACTATTGGTGAAAAAAATACGATCCATACCTGTTACTCGTTTTAGATCTTCTGCTGCCTTCCCACATGCCGTATGATAATAAAGATTGGATGTATGAAACAGTTGATCTATCTGTGCTTTCAGTGCATCATTCAATTCCTGATTGCCATATCCAAGAGACGATACTGCATAGCCTGCAGCAAAATCCAGATACTTTTTCCCTTCGGTATCATACAGATAGACGCCTTCTCCTTTTTCTAACACAATTGGAAACTGATTATAAGTATGGACCAGTCCATTTTGTGTTGCTTCAATATATTTATTCATATGCTTATTCTCCATAGTAAAATCTTCGATCGCTGTCATTAATAATTGCTGTACCAATACCTTTATTCGTGAATATTTCCAGAAGCAGACAGTGTGGAATCCGTCCATCCAATATATGTACTCTGGACACTCCATGTTCAATTGCATCAATACAATTGTGAAGTTTCGGAAGCATACCGCCTCCCACATATCCGTCATTCATAAGCTTATGTGCTTCGGATACCGTCAATTCTGAGATTAAAGTTGACGGATCTTTTGGATCTTTGTATACACCCTCAATATCCGTCAGAAATGCAAGCTTTTCCGCCCGCATTGCTCTGGCTATCGCACATGCCGCATCATCTGCATTAATATTATAAGTATTGTAATCATCATCCAGGCCGACTGGACATACGATTGGCAGGAAATCCTTCTCCAGCAGATCATACAGAATCGGCGCATTGACTTCTTTTACTTCACCCACAAATCCGATATCTTCTCCTTCTGAATACTTTTTATTCACCGATAAGAGCTTTCCATCTTTTCCACTGATTCCGATTGCTCTGACTCCCAGACTCTCTACCAACTGCACCAGGCTTTTATTTACCTTACCTAATACCATCTCTGCAAGTTCCATAGTTGCCTCATCCGTCACACGAAGTCCATTGACAAATTCTGGCTTCATACCGACCTTGCTGACCCATCTGCTGATCTCTTTTCCTCCTCCATGCACGATAATCGGCTTAAATCCTACCAGTTTCAGAAGAGTCACATCCTGAATCACCTGTGCCTTTAATGCTTCATCTACCATGGCGCTTCCGCCATACTTTACTACGATAATCCTTCGGTTGAACCGTTGAATATACGGAAGTGCTTCTATGAGTACTTCTGCCTTTTCCAGATACTTCTGCATATCTTTGTTCATCTCATCTACTTCCTTTCTATATTGCTGTATCGCCATGATTGCAGCATTATGTTCTTCTGTCATTATATAGCATCACAATTAGCTTCTGTAATCTGCGTTAATCTCAATATATCCATGGGTCAGATCACATCCCCATGCCGTTGCAGAGGCATCACCCATCTTGACATCTGCAATTGCAGTTACTTCAGCTTCTGACAGTATCTTCGTTGCTTCCTCCTCACTGTAATCTACCGCCGTTCCATTTTCAATAATCTGGATCTTGCCGGCCTTGCTCTCAAAGAACAGATCCACTTTTTCCGGATCAAACTGTGCTCCAGAATACCCCATTGCACAAAGGATTCTTCCCCAGTTCGCATCATGTCCTGCAATTGCTGTCTTTGTAAGGTTTGAACAAACGATTGATTTTGCCAGCGTCTTTGCCTGCTCCACACTCTCACAGCCAACGGTTTTTACCTCAAATAAAGCAGTAGCTCCCTCTCCGTCTCCAGCAATCTTTTTGGCCAGATATTCATTGATGGTATGCAGTGCCTCTGCAAAGTTCTTGTAGTCATCACTTCCATATATAATCTCCGGATTCTCAGCCAGTCCATTTGCCAGCAAGATAACGGTATCGTTTGTAGAAGTATCTCCATCTACAGAAATCATATTATAGGTATCGTCCACATCTTCACTCAATGCTTTCTGAAGAGTCTCTTTGGAAATCACTGCATCTGTTGTGATAAATGCAAGCATCGTGCACATATTCGGATGAATCATACCAGATCCTTTTGCCATCCCTCCGATAGTCACCGTCTTTCCTCCGACTTCAATCGTTACTGCCAGCTCTTTTTCACAGGTATCTGTGGTCATAATTGCTTTTGCTGCTTCGGTTCCATTTTCCAAAGTGTCATTCTTCTTTCCTGCCAGAGCATCGATACCAGCCACCAGACGATTGATCGGCATCTGCTTTCCAATGACTCCGGTAGAACCGATCAGGACACCATCTTCCGAGATATTCAGTGCTTTTGCTGCTGCCACTGCCGTATCCTTACAGTATCCAAAGCCTTCCGCACCCGTACAGGCATTGGCAATTCCTGAATTCACGATAACAGCCTGTACTTTTGCGCCACTTTTTACTACCTGCTGGTCCCATTTGACCGGTGCTGCTTTTACAACATTTGTCGTAAATGTTCCTGCAGCCACACATGGTACCTGACTATAGATCATTGCCATATCCGTTCTGTCCTTATACTTGATTCCTGCTGCTGTACTTGCTGCTTCATATCCTTTTGCTGCGGTTACTCCGCCTTTGATCTGTTTCATATTCATCTCTTCCTCTCTTGCTATATTTTTCTTACTGAATAAATGCTGTAATGTTCTCTTCGTTCAAAGTAAAATCATAATAATTCAAGTCCAATCTCTTTGTCCAGCCGATTTCGTTCCAAAATACATTTCCAATATCATTTTTTGTAAATGCAATCAGAGAAACTTTGTTAATCTTTTCTTTTTTTAATGCCTCCATTGCAAATACGACCATGGACTTCCCGATTCCCCGCATACGATATTCTTCATCCACACACACGTGATACAGACAGCCTCGTCGTCCGTCATGCCCACAAAGGATCGCCCCAACGATTTTACCCTCTTCTTCTGCCACCACACTGGTCGTCGGATTGCGTTGTAAGAAACGTTCGATTCCTTCTCGTGAATCATCGACACTTCGAAGACCAAAGCCATGAATCTTCGTCCAAAGTGCATATACCTGATCGTAATCATCGATTGACATAACTCTTACCATATGTATCTCCCATCTGATTTCATTTTGATATGATTGTTCCATGCCAGAAATGTCTATGGGAACATTGGAACTAGTTCCAGACCTTCACTTTCCGGCAATCCGAACATGAGATTCATATTTTGTACTGCCTGGCCGGCTGCTCCTTTTACCAGGTTATCGATTGCTCCCATCATAATGATACGGTTCGTTCTCGGGTCTATCTTAAAATTAATATCTACATAATTGCTTCCCTCCACCCATTTGGTCTCAGGACAGACATCCTTTTCCAGAACACGGATGAACTTCTCATCTTTATAATATTTATCATAAATTGCTTTTACTTCTTCATAAGAAACTTCTTTTTTCAAAGTTGCATATTCTGTAGCAAGAATTCCTCGGTTCATCGGAACCAGATGCGGAGTAAAGTTGATAACGACTTCTTCTCCTGATGCGTATCCCAACTGTTCCTCGATCTCTGGTGTATGTCTGTGAGAGGCAACTCCGTAAGCCTTCATATTCTCATTGACTTCACAGAACAGATTCGGCACCTTAGCCCCTCTTCCTGCTCCCGATGTGCCCGACTTTGCATCCACGATCAATGTATTCATATCAATGATACCTTCTTTTGCCAGCGGATAAGCCGTCAGAATCGAACAGGTTGTGTAACATCCAGGATTTGCAACCAGCCTTGCCTTCTTCACAGCCTCGCGGTTAATCTCACACAGCCCATACACCGCCTCTTCAATAAACTGAGGACTCTTATGTTCAATACCATACCACTTCTCATAAGTTGCCACATCCTTAATACGGAAATCTGCACTCAAGTCTACAATCTTCGTCTTGGAAAGAATCTCCTCATTAATTACAGAAGCACAGAATCCCTGCGGCGTCGCAGTAAAAATCACATCCGCCTGCTCGGCCAACTCTTCCATATTATCATCCAGACACTTCGCATCCACAATCTGAAACATATTCTGGTACACATCCGCATACTTCTTATCTATGTAACTTCTGGAACCATACCACACAATCTTCGCATCCTTATGCCCCATGAGCAATCGAACCAGTTCACCGCCAGCATATCCAGTTGCTCCAATAATTCCAACTTTAATCATATATATTACATCCTTCCCGATTGAATTTTTATAAATTGCACACTTGACAATATTAAACCAATTTACGCAGGTTGTCTAGGTCGGGGACGGGGGTTTTTTCAATTTCCTCCGTCCCAAATTAAATTTGCCGTGTCCCAAATTGTAAGTGTTTGCATAAGTATACATCTAAAATGTATATTATGCAAGCACTTTTCGGGGGTTTTCTTTATAACAATCTTTAGGAACGTATCTGACCATTTCCAAATATGATGTATTTTGTCGTTGTTAATGCCTCCAGTCCCATTGGTCCTCTTGCATGTAATTTCTGTGTGCTGATGCCTATTTCTGCTCCGAATCCGAACTCATAACCATCGGTAAATCTGGTCGACGCGTTGACATATACTGCCGCTGCATCTATTTCATTCTGAAACTTTAAAGCATGATCATAATCTTTGGTTATAATTGATTCGGAATGTCCGGTATTGTAACGATTGATATGCGTGATTGCTTCTTCTATAGAAGAAACTGTTTTTATCGATATCATAGCATCCAGGTATTCGCTTCCCCAGTCTTCTTCAACAGCAGGGACTATTCCGCTTTGAATTTTGCATGCTTTTTCATCGCCTCTTACTTCAACCTGCTTTTGTTTTAGCCTGCTAAAAATTGCAGGAATTGCTTCCTCTGCTATATCCTCATGTATCACCAATGATTCACATGCATTGCAGACTCCCATCCGCTGAGTCTTTGCATTATCGATAACCTCAACCGCCATATCGATATCTGCATATTCATCTACATATATATGACAATTTCCAGTTCCGGTTTCTATTACAGGCACCGTGCTGTTCTGCACAACATTTGAGATTAATCCCTTCCCACCTCTTGGAATCAATACATCGATAAACTCCTTCAGTTTCATCATCTCCTGTACAATTGACCGATCTGTTTTTTCTATCATGAGAACTGCATCTTCGGGAAGATGCTCTTTCCTGAGTCCATCTTTTATTACTTTTACGATTGCTTGATTCGAGTAAAATGCATCCGAGCCACCTCTTAATATCGCTACATTTCCAGTCTTAAAACACAGGCCAAATGCATCTGCCGTTACATTTGGTCTGGATTCATAGATAATTCCAATCACTCCCAGAGGGACTCTTCTTTTTCCAATCTGCAGGCCATTTGGTCTTACTTTCATGGAGATAATCTCGCCAATCGGATCATCTAATTCTGCAACCTGTTCCAGTCCTTCTGCCATTCCATTAATCCGCTGTGAAGTAAGGAGTAATCTATCAATTAACGATGGTTTCATACCTTCGTCTCTTGCCTTAGCCACGTCTATTGCATTTGCCTGTAAAATATAGGGTGTCTGAAGCCGAAGTTCTCTGACCACAGACCGCAATCCTTCATTTTTTTCTATCTGCCCCAAAAACTGTACTGTTTTGGATACTTCTTTTGCTCTTTTACCAATTACCTGCATATAACTCATTTGTAACTCCTCCCTTGCATGTCTGACTATGTTTCTGAATATCCTTTTTGCAAATATGCTCTTTTTTTCTCCGCTTTGCCTTCCTGCGAAATTCCTCTCTGGCCGGTGCGTACTCATTTTCCCCGATATATTCTTTATCCTCAGATAAGAACAATGTTCCTATCTTTTTTCCAGCCATAATATCGTTAATTGTATAAATATTATGTCCATCAGCAATCACCATGTCAGCACCTGCACAGGTTGCAATCTTCGCTGCCTCTATCTTTGTCGCCATACCTCCCGTCCCCAGCTCTGTTCCTGCGCCTTTCCCCATTGCTTCAAGCTCTTCATCAATATGACCTACTGTATGGACAAAACGCGCTTTCGGATTTTTCTTAGGATCGTCCGTATATAGCCCCTCTATATCCGACATCAGTATCAGAAGATCTGCCTTCACCAATGCCGCAACATAAGCCGCCATCGTATCATTATCCCCGAAATTACCATAGTTTTCCTCCGCAACTGAGATCGCATCATTCTCATTAACAATCGGCACCACTTTCATTGCCGCCAACCGGTCAAATGTATTCCTGGCATTTCGGGCACATTCCTGATCTGTAATCGATTCTTTTGTCAAAAGAATCTGAGCAGTAATCTGACTGTATTCCGCAAATAATTTCTCATACATCATCATCAACCTCCCCTGCCCAACTGCCGCACAGGCCTGCCTGACAGGTTTTTCTTTCGGGCGTTTTGAAAAACCCAAAACATTTCTTCCGATTCCAACTGCCCCTGATGATACGACAATTACTTCTTTCCCTTTATTTCTAAGATTGATTAGTATTCTCACAAACTTCTCTAGTTTTTCCAGATTAATATTTCCCGTCTCCGGATACGTAATCGTCGAAGTCCCAACCTTTATTACAATTTTTTTCTTACTTTTCAATTCCTGTCTATAGTCCATGTCTTCTCCTCCACCATCAGTTACTGGTCTCTTTTCGAATCTTTTGCCGGCAGTTCCATCTGGATTCACAGCAACAAAAAAAACAGAAGCATATGTTACACTTCTGTTTCTTAATTATAAATTACAAAAATCTATAAAGACCCTTCCAAGTACAACCTATCCTATCTCATGTCACTATTGAATTTTATGCCAAATATACCCCAAAGGGATTGGGGTTACACGGCACAAAAACAACACTGTCATAAGATGTCAGAGTAGAGTTCACGTTATAAATGATGTTATCCAAGTTTTTAATGTATAAGCTTTTCATTATAACCGCTCCTTGTTGTGTCATAACTATTAATCATTTCTCATTTTTTCTAATTATTTTACACTCTCAAATCAATTTGTCAAGTTTTATTTATACTTTACCATATTTATTTTAACCAATATTTATAAATATTATCTGCGCCCTTGCATAATTGCATATATTATACATTATTTTTGCATAATATTACACTCTTCAATCTTTTTATAAATTATTCTTGCATATTTATGTAAAATGGTGTATAGTAATCCTTGCGATTAAGAATGCAGAATTTACTTGCGTGTAAAAATATATGTTATTTTAGGAGGATATCTATCATGAAAGAGAAAGTTGTATTAGCCTATTCTGGTGGACTTGACACCACAGCGGTTATTCCATGGTTAAAGGAAACTTTTGGTTACGAGGTTATCTGCTGCTGTATCAACTGCGGACAGGGAGAAGAATTAGAGGGGCTGGATGAGAGAGCAAAATTATCCGGTGCTTCCAAATTATATATTGAAGATATTGTAGACGATTTCTGCGACAACTATATTGTCCCATGTGTACAGGCACATGCAGTATATGAAAACAAATATCTGTTAGGAACTGCCATGGCACGTCCGGCAATTACAAAACGCCTGGTTGAGATTGCAAGAAAAGAAGGTGCTGTCGCTATCTGTCACGGTGCAACCGGAAAAGGAAATGATCAGATTCGTTTTGAACTTGGTATCCGTGCACTCGCTCCGGACATCAAGATCATTGCTCCATGGAGAATGACAGATCTCTGGACTATGCAGTCTCGTGAAGATGAAATTGCATATTGTAAAGCGCACGGTATCAATCTTCCATTTGATGCAAGTCACAGTTACAGCCGCGATCGTAACTTATGGCATATCAGTCATGAAGGTCTGGAACTGGAAGATCCTTCAAAGGAACCAAATTATGAGCATTTACTGGTTCTCAGCGTAACACCAGAAAAAGCACCAGATGAAGGTGAATATGTAACGATGACATTTGAAAAAGGTGTGCCAAAGAGCATTAATGGCGTAGAGATGAAAGTCTCCGACATCATCCGCAAGTTAAATGAACTTGGCGGCAAGCACGGAATTGGCATCTGCGATATCGTAGAGAACCGTGTTGTCGGAATGAAATCTCGTGGCGTATATGAAACTCCTGGTGGAACCATCCTGTATGAAGCTCATCAGCAATTGGAAGAACTGGTATTAGACCGTGCTACATATGAAGTAAAAGAAGAGATGGGTAACAAATTGTCTCAGGTTATCTACGAAGGAAAATGGTTCACACCACTGCGTGAAGCAATTCAGGCATTCATTGAAAGCACACAGGAATATGTAACTGGTGAAGTGAAATTCAAACTCTACAAAGGAAATATCATTAAAGCCGGAACAACTTCTCCATACTCACTGTACAACGAATCTCTGGCAAGCTTTACAACCGGTGATTTATACGATCATCACGATGCCAGCGGATTCATCAACCTGTTCGGACTTCCATTAAAAGTTCGCGCAATGAAAATGCAAGAATTAGATAAAAATAATCAAAAATAGTAATTTGGGACGGGGGTTTTTTCATTTTCCTCCGTCCCAAATTAAATTTACCCTGTCCCTAATTATATTCTTCGAAGTACTCTTTCGACATTTTCTCCCCAGATCTTATCTAACTGTCGTTCTGTTAATCCGGCTTTTTTTAACGCATCCCACAATCGTTCCATTTGAGAAGCATCTGCAATCTCCTGGACTTCCATACCGTCGAATCCGTCAAAATCCGTACCTATTGCTGGAAATGAGCCTCCTCCTACTCGAATCATATGTAAGATATGTGCGGTCATTTCATTAATTCTGGACTCTTTGGGATTGCCCAGAAATGGTCCGTAAAAATTCAATCCGGCTACGCCACCGCAATTAGCCAGTTCCCGAATCATTTCATCCGTCAGATTTCTTGGATGATTACAGAGTTCTCGACAATTGGAATGGGAAGCCACGACCGGTCCTTTTGCATGCTCCATAACATCCCGAAATGTTCCGTCTGATGCATGGGATACATCTATAATCATTCCCAGTTCTCCCATTCGTTCTACAACTTCTCTTCCAAAATACGTCAGCCCCTGCCACATGCAAGTTACGTCCTTACTATTGGGATGTCCAATACAATTATTATAATTCCATAAAATCGTTATCAGGCGGATCCCTTCCTTGTAAAGTTTTTCCAGACGTTCCATCTTCCCTTCTAGAATTCCTCCTTCTTCCACAGTAAGGACAGCGGATATTTTATTTTTTTCCACATTCTGTCTAAGTTCCGCATAAGATCTGGCAAATGCGATCTCATCCGAATACTCCTCCAACTGCCTCTTCAGATAAGAGATCATTTCCAGTACATGTTCATACGCTTTTTCATAGCCTCCTATATTTTTATAGTCATCAAAATGTGTAAAGCAGGCAAAAAATTGTGCTTTTGTTCCGGCCTGTTTCATAAAAGGAATGTTAACACTGCAATGATTATCCATCAAATCACCGGTCTGATCGAGATCTATGAGTTTCCATAAAGTATCACAATGCATATCAATAAGTTTCATATCTACTGTCTCCTTCTCATACCTTCATATTACAAGTATACTCTTATTTGCCCCAAAATGAATCCCATTCTGAAAGGAAATTATCTTATGAAACCAATTATTGGAGTCGTTTCTTGTGGATACACGAATAACCGCCAGTTTGTCACCCAGACCTATCTTCAAGCCATCCAGGATGCAGGCGGTATTCCTGTCATCCTCCCTTGCACACAGGCAGAAGAATCTTATTCTTATTACGTGAGAATGTGTGATGGTTTCTTATTCTGCGGAGGTGACGATGTCACGCCCCTTCTTTTTGGAGAGGAATTATTGACAACGCAAGGCAGAACAGACACACAGACAGATCTTTTCCATCTGTCTTTGATGAAATATGTATTATCGTCCCACCTTCCCATCCTTGCTATCTGTCGTGGAATGCAGATTCTGAATATTGCACTTGGCGGAACCATTTTTCAGGATCTGTCTCTGCGCCCGATTTCTTCTCTGAATCACATGCAGCTATCGGAGAACCGAGAAGATACCAGCCATAAGATTACCATTTCATCAAATAGCATACTATATAATATTCTTGGTACTTCTGCTTCTGTTAATAGTTTTCATCATCAGAGCATCCATGTTCTTGGCACAAATCTTAAAATTACAGCCATCGCTTCCGATGGTGTTATAGAAGCTATTGAATCTGTTACTTCTTCTTTCATTATTGGTGTTCAATGGCATCCAGAATGTATGTATCATTCTTTCCAGCCCATGCAGAAATTATTTCTTACATTTGTGGGAAAAGCAAAAAATGCAAAAGATATTCCGTATATTTCCGCTCATCACAGGACACAATAATCAGGAAACCATAGGGAAAAAGGAGGAAACAGATATGGCTGAAATATCAGTACTCGATTTACAGAACCTGCGCCACCTGATCGGCGGATACGACACAAGTCACTGCAAAATGCAGGATTATGCTTCTCAGGCAAAAGACCCTGAAGTAAAAAAACTTTTTCAGGATGCTGCCGATTCTGCCATGAAAAATAAGCAGGACTTGATGAAATTCTTATAGGAGGTAATAAGAGATGTTAGATGAAAAGACAATGGTGAGTGACACTTTGGCTGGCGTCAACGGCGAGCTTGTCCGCTATGGAGAAATGATTTCCCAGACAGAAAACCAAGAATTAAAGCAATGCCTGAAACAGATCCGCAATCAGTGTGAAATGTCACAGGAAAAGCTCTATCAGGTAGCAAGAGAAAAAAGTTATTATGTCCCTGCTCAAAAAGCTTCACAGCAGGAAATCAATCATGTCAAATCAGTATTGACCGGACTTTCCATGAAATAGCAAAAATAAAAAGTCTTACCCTAAACAAGGCGATGTCAGAAAACAGAGAGGATATCCCTGACTGACAGCGCCTTGTTTATGAAATAATCCCAGGATGTTTATACTTCCTGTTCTTCCTGGATATTCTCGCTCTTAATACGTCCCTTCTCTACATTTGGAAGAATGAAATTCTGATAAGCATATTCCCAGAGAGTCTCTGACCCCTCGGCAGTATTCTGGTTTCTTTTCATAATCTGTTCCAGATGCACTCCATGCTCTACCCAGGCTTTTCCATCGGTTGCATCGTTGAGCATCACCGGCTGCAGATTATCCATCGTTCGTGCAAAACGGGCTTCCTTCGTCTCTCTTGCTTCAAATTCTTCCCATATCTTTTTGAATTTTTCACCCTGATCAGGCGGCAGCAACCCAAAGATTCGTTCTGCCGCTTTCTGTTCACGTTCCTTCTGTGTCTTCTTCGCCTCTTCATCGTAAGCATACGTATCGCCGGCATCAATCTCGACAATATCATGGATCAAAAGCATGGTGACCGTCTTAAGCACATCAATCTCTTCATTGGCATATTCGCTGAGCAGAATCGTCATGATTGCCATATGCCATGCATGTTCCGCATCATTTTCCTTACGCCTGCCATCCGACAGATAGGTCTGACGGCCGATAAATTTCTCTTTGTCAATCTCACGTATAAATTCAAATTGTTGTTCCAGACGATCCATCTCTCATTCCTCCATTATCCTGACCAAACACTTCTATCTTAGGCACTTCTCTCAAACTGCGAATTGTAAAGCTCTGCATAGAAACCATTTTGAGCCAGCAGTTCTTCATGATTGCCCTGTTCTATGATATCTCCATCCTTCATGACCAGTATCAGATCCGCATCCCGAATCGTAGACAAACGGTGTGCAATAATAAAACTTGTTCTTCCACGCATCAGGTTATCCATCGCTTTCTGGATTCTTACTTCTGTACGTGTATCTACAGAACTGGTCGCTTCATCCAGAATCAGGATCTTTGGATCTGCCAGAATTGCCCTCGCAATGGTCAAAAGCTGCTTCTGTCCCTGAGACACATTACTTGCTTCTTCATTCAATTCCATATTGTAGCCACCCGGCAGCGTCTGAACGAACCGATGTACATATGCCGCATTGGCTGCTTCTACCACTTCTTCATGAGTTGCATCCAGCTTCCCATAACGGATATTCTCTTCAATACTACCCTTAAACAGCCAAGTATCCTGCAATACCATTCCGAACATCTGTCGCAATTCACTTCTGTTAAAATCACGGATATCGTGCCCGTCAACTTTGATAGAGCCACTGTTCACATCATAGAATCTCATCAATAATTTTACCATAGTTGTCTTTCCGGCGCCAGTCGGTCCCACAATTGCAATCTTCTGTCCCGGTTCGACTTTTGCGCTGAAATCCTTAATGATCGTATGATCCGGATTGTATCCGAATTTTACATGGTCAAATTCCACCCGGCCTTCCAGACCTTCTACAGATACAGCATTTGGAACTGTCTGATCTTCTTCTGGTTCCTCCAAAAATTCAAACACACGCTCAGAAGCTGCTGCCGTTGACTGTAGCATATTTGCTACCTGTGCCACCTGTTGAATTGGTTGTGTGAAGTTACGTACATATTGGATAAATGACTGAATATCACCAACCTCAATGGCATTTTTCATTGCCAGATATCCGCCCAGAATAACGACTGCTACATATCCAAGATTACCGACAAACTGCATGATCGGCATCATCATTCCTGACAAGAACTGTGACTTCCAGGCTGACTGGCACAGGATATCATTATCCTTATCAAAAGCAGCGATTACGTCATCCTCTTTATTGAATGCCTTCACAATATTGTGTCCACCATAGACCTCTTCCACCTGTCCATTGACATGTCCCAGATACTCCTGCTGCCTCATGAAATATTTCTGAGAATGCTTAACGATTACAGAAATCAATCCCATGGAAAGCGGCAGGATTAAAATAGCAATCACAGTCATCAGAGGGCTGATGCTAAGCATCATGACCAGTACACCTATAATTGTCGTTACCGATGTAATGACCTGTGTTGCACTTTGGTTAAGGCTCTGACTTAACGTATCTACATCATTGGTAATACGAGATAATATCTCTCCATGAGTCATCTTATCAAAATAATTCATCGGGAGCCGATTGATTTTCTCAGAGATTTCTTTTCTTAAACGATAAGTTAACTTCTGTGACACTCCCGTCATAATGTATCCCTGGATAAAGGAAAATAATGCACTACAGATATACAGACATAATAACGTCAGCAATATTCTGGCAATCTTGTCAAAATCAATTCCACTTCCGCCGGATATCTTTCCAACCAGACCATTAAAAATCTCTGTGGTCGCTTTTCCAAGAACCTTTGGACCTACAATATTAAATATCGTACTTCCAATGGCAAATAAAATCACAAAAAGCAATGCAATCTTATACCGCCCGAGGTAGGTCATCAATTTTCCCATTGTTCCTTTAAAATCCTTGGCCTTTTCACCCGGCATATTGCCGTGGCCAGGTCCATGTCCATGTCCCATGCCTTTTGCCATATTAACCTACCTCCTTCATATCTTCTTCCAGTTCTTTTTCTGACAACTGGGAAGATGCAATCTGATAATAAGTGTCACAGTTTCTCAATAACTCTTTATGCGTTCCTTTGCCCACAATCTTTCCATCATCCAATACAATAATCTGTTCCGCATGCAAAATAGTACTGATTCTCTGTGCAACGATCATTACTGTACTGTCTTCCGTCTTTTCTTTTAATGCAGCACGTAAGGTTACGTCCGTTTTATAATCTAACGCAGAAAAACTATCATCAAAGATATAGACATCCGGATGTTTCGCAATTGCTCTGGCAATGGATAGTCTCTGCTTCTGTCCACCGGATACATTGGAGCCTCCCTGTGAGATCGTACTATGATACTTCTTTTTCTTCGTATCGATAAACTCGGTTGCCTGTGCAATCTCTGCCGCTTCTTTCATCTCATCCTCTGTTCCTTCGGAGTTTCCATACAGAATATTGGAAGCAATATCACCAGAGAAAAGGATTCCTTTCTGTGGAACATATCCCAACTTCGCACGTAAGTCATGCTGTGTGATATCACGAATGTCTTCCCCGTCAATTGTAATCTTTCCTTCTGTCACATCATAGAACCTTGGAATCAGATTTACCAATGTTGATTTCCCACATCCGGTACTTCCGATAAACGCAGTTGTCTGTCCTGGCTTCGCGGTAAATGAAATATCATGCAGAACATCTTCTTCCGCTCCAGGATATCGGAATGACACATGATCGAAAGTAACCTCTCCCTTTCCATCTTCTGGAAGACTCTGAGGCTGGTCAGGATCCAGAATTGATGCATCACTGGTCAAGACTTCATCCACACGATCTGCAGAGACAGCCGCTCTCGGCAGCATAACAGATATCATACATATCATCAGGAAAGACATGATAATCTGCATCGTGTACTGAATAAACGCCATCATATCTCCCACCTGCATGTTCCCGTCATTGATACTGTGACCGCCAGTCCATACGATCAAGATAGAAATACAGTTCATGATCAGCATCATCAATGGCATCATAAAGGTCATGGCTCTATTTACAAACAGGTTAATTCTGGTCAGATCTTTATTCGCTTTATCAAATCGCTGCTCTTCATATTTTTCTGTACTGAAAGCACGAATGACTGAAAGGCCTGTTAAAATCTCACGACTGACCAGATTCAACCGGTCTACCATATTCTGTACAATTCTGAACTTTGGCATTACAACGATGAACAATACGCTGACGACCATTAAGATCAAGATAACTGCAAGTGCTATAATCCAGGACATATCAACGTTGGTATTAAACACTTTCCAGACGCCTCCAAACGCCATGATTGGAGCATACAGGACCATCCTGAGAATCATAACTGTCAGCATCTGAATCTGCTGAATATCATTCGTACTTCTCGTAATCAGAGATGCTGTTGAAAACTTGTCAAACTCACTGTTGGAGAATCCGACTACTTTACGGAAGACGTCTCTTCGAAGTCCGCGGCCGACCTTTGCACCTACAAGCGAAGCCAACAGACCAACAATAATACTTGCTGCCATTCCCAACGCTGCCAGCGCAAGCATTTTTCCTCCTGTAATCAAAATATACTTCTTCTCTAAAGCATCTGTATCAATTCCTACATTTTCATAAGCATGCTTAATATACACTGCTGCCGTCTGTTCAACCATAGAGTCCGGCATGGAATCCAACTGACTCTCTATCTCATCTATGACCGAATCTCTCTGTTCCTCTTCCATCATACCGAAGAGATCATAGATGGACATCTGACTTATATCAGGTACCTGCTGCATCTGCTCTTCCATCTGACTCTTCATCTGCTCTTCCATCTGTTTTGTGGTGTCACTTCCCGAGTCAAAGCCTTCGGTCAAAAGCATCGGTTTCCCAAGAATTGCTGCCAGATCATCCATTTTCCTATTATTATCTTCTACCGATTCTTTCAATTCCAGTACAGTTCCGTCATAATCATAATCCTGCTCACTCTTTTCATAAGAATTTTTCACTGTCTCCTGATCATAAGAATGCACGAACAGAAGCAAATGATTCAAGTCCTCTTCTGCAATCGTCAAAGGAACTTTCTCATCAACACCACTTTGTTGAATTCCTATATTGACAATATCAGATGTGTATGTCGGCAAAGACAGATCACAGTACGCCTGTACAACTAATACACACAACACAGCGAAAACAACACCTGCATATGGTTTTAAGAATTTTATTAATTTGCGCATATCTTACCTTTCCTTTCAACTAGTATTTTCTATTCAAGTCTGCAATCATGCGGCATCGGGGGACGCGTCTTTTCCATGACCGTTTTGATGTCCATACCCTTAAACTCTCTGGAATCGAGAAGATTCTGCCTCATTTCCATAAGAAGCCGACGGAGGAGCATCCTCTCTTCCGGAGAAATTCCATGATATACAATGTCTTCCATGCCAGTCAGTACATGCTTTAATTCCTCTATACATTCTCTTCCCCGATCAGATAACTGAATCTGAATAACCCTTTGGTCTTTTGCGTCCGGTTTCTTCAAAATCAGCCCCTGGTCCTCTAACTTTCTCAACGCAACCGTCATAGAAGGCGGTGTAATTCCAATCTTCTCTGCCAATTGCCGTTGAGACATCTTCCCCTCACAATACAGAACAAACAAGATTCCAGCCTGATTTGGCTTGACACCCAGCGCTTCCATACCTTTCATCGCCCGATATCGACTGATATGTGCTACCTGATGCAATAATATAAAAATAGAAGCATCCTCAAATTTTTCCATACTGCACCTCCTTATATATTCATAAAACAAATCTAAAATTAATTAGATATCTAACGGTTATATTAGGCATTATAGATATATATGTCAATACTTTTATATTTATTTAAGAATTATTATGGGAAATTTAACAAAAGAATAATTAGATAAATTAAGAATAGGGGACGGGGGAAAATGAAAAATCCCCCGTCCCCAACTATTACAGTGTGTCGGAATCAAGAACGATTGTGAATGGACCGTCGTTTACGAGGCTGACTTTCATATCTGCTCCGAACTGACCTCTTTCTACCACGTTTACCTGCTCTTTGCATTTTGCGATGATGTATTCATACATATCGGATGCCATGTCAGGTGCGCCTGCTTCGATGAAGCTTGGGCGATTGCCTTTTTTACAATTAGCGTATAATGTGAACTGAGAGATCAGCAGTAACTCTCCACCTACCGCCTCTAAAGACAGATTGGTCTTTCCCTGTTCGTCTTCGAAGATTCGAAGTCCTAGCATCTTTTTTACCATCTTATCGGCGATTTCTTTTGTATCTGAATCACTTACGCCGATCAATACCATAAAGCCTTTCCCTATCTTGCCAAGTACTTTTCCATCCACCTTGACTTCACTTTCACTCACCCTTTGTATTACAAATCTCATATTCTAAAACCTCCTGTCATAATGCAAACATTGTTTTGCAGATGTTTTTTGCTGTTTTGGTCACAAATAATCGTTCCATAACGGTTCGTGCAGATTCTTTACTTTCCTGAATTTTGGACAATCTGTCTCATATTCTATCATCCGCATGATCAATTCATGGTTATTCATTTTTCGCCATCTCCTTATCTTTTTTGTCCGGCAGCTGTGCAAGAATAATTGCAGCAAACATCAGAATACATCCGATGGACTCACGGACAGACAGCTTCTCTCCAAGTATCACCCACCCGGCCAATACTGAAAAACAGGACTCCAAACTCAGAATCAGAGATGCAATTGCGGGGTTTACATTCTTTTGTCCGATGATCTGCAGCGTATATGCCACACCACAAGACAAGACTCCAGCATAAAGCAATGGCCATGCGGCATCAACAATCGCTCCCATTTTCGGTATCTCCAGCAAAAACATAAAAGGCAATGATATGATTCCACAGACCAGGAATTGAATGCAAGACATCTTCACACCTTCCACTTTAGGAGAGAAATAATCAATGACAAGAATATGAAGTGAAAATACCAGCGCGCATGCAAAGAGGAAAATATCTCCTTTTCCAATTGTAAATTTCTCTGTAATACACAGAAAATACAATCCAGCCAACGCAAGTATAACTGCCGTCCATACTTTCCATCCTGTCTTTTTTCCAAGAAAGATTCCTAACACCGGAACAAATACAATATAAAATGCTGTGATAAATCCGGCTTTTCCTGCTGTTGTATACTGGATACCCACCTGTTGCAGACTGCTGGCGGCAAATAAAAGTACTCCACAGGAAATACCACCGATCAGCAGATCTTTCCTGTTTCTTTCTTCTGTCACAGGATCTGACTTATCATTTAATTTTTGCAAAATCCAGATACATGGAATCAGCGCTACACCTCCAATCAGGCTGCGGACTCCGTTAAATGTAAATGGTCCCAGATAATCCATTCCTACACTCTGGGCCACAAAAGCGGTTCCCCATATAAATGCCGTTAATATCAGCATAAATGCATTTTTTGGTCTCATACGTGCACCTCATCTTATGTCATTCTTTTCTTGTAGATTGTCTCTGTCCGAAGTTTCAGGACAGACAACATTCGTATTATAGCATATTTATCCAATTCCGTGTATAATAAATAATAATCCGATAATCTTCTCTGGGAGAAACATATGCAGAAACACAAAAACATCTTTTTTTATTGCGGCCTTCTTATGCTTTTCAGTGAGGTCTGGAAACAATGGTGCCTCACTTACATATTAAATAACGGACATTATAACTGGTGGTATTTTCCATTTCAATTATGCAGCATTCCTATGTACATCTGCCTGATACTGCCCTGGATCAGATCACCTCAGATATATGATGCTTTTCTTACTTTCTTAATGGACTTTGGGATGTTGGGAGGCATCTTTGCTTTTTGTGATACAAGCGGAATGTATTATCACTATCCTCCATTGACCATTCATTCTTTTGCATGGCATATCCTTCTGATTATTCTTGGCCTTTATGCAGGATTCACAATAGGCAAGAACATTTCCATACGAAATTATCTGAAAAGCGCAGGTATCTATCTGATCTGCTGCGTAATCGCAACAATATGGAACCTTCTTTTTCATCCATACGGCAATATCAATATGTTCTATATCAGCCCGTATTACGTAATGGCGCAAAAGGTGTTCTGCAAGTTGGCATTGATTCTTGGAAATAACGCTGGAATCGCAATCTACATTGCCTCTACACTTTTTGGTGCATGGATTTTTCATTGTATATGGATGTTTCTAAAAAGGGGGTTGAAAATTTCAGTCAATTCATTATTCTGATAGTAAGGAATGACTCATCTGGTCAATCAAATCTAACAATAAGGAAAACATATTATGAACGAAAAATTCTTTTCTCTGCCGGAAGAAAAACAATTGCAGATTATTAACGCTGCTACGGAAGTATTTGCAAAATATGATTATAAACATGCTTCCACGGATTTAATTGCTTCCAAAGCAGGAATCTCCAAAGGTTTATTATTTTACTATTTTCATAACAAAAAAGAACTCTATCTTTATCTATTCACTTACCTGACTCAGATAATCACGCAACAGGTCGTTGATAATGATTTTACAAAAATTACCGACTTTTTTGAACTTCTGGAATATTCCGCCAATAAAAAGGCAGAAATCCTGCAAAAGAATCCTTATGTTCTTGATTTTGCAGTAAAATCTTTCTACTCCGAGAAAGAAGAAGTCTCAGATAAGCTTCAGGATCTCAATTATGGACAGCAGGCTGCTATTTTCCAGCAATATCTTGGACATGTAGATACTTTCAAGTTCAAGGATAATTGTAATTTTTACGACATCTTCAAGATGCTGGTCTGGATGACCGATGGTTATCTTCACGAGCTTCGCGTTATGAAAAAAACACTGGATGTTGCAGAGCTGAAAGCTGAATTCCACAAATGGGTCACCATGTTCCGAAAATTATTTTACAAGGAGGAATACCTATGAAAAATATAATCGAAATAGATCACATCACGAAAGATTACGGCAATGGACGTGGTGTGTTCGATATCAGTTTCCAAGTAAAAAAAGGAGAAGTTCTCGGATTCCTGGGGCCTAACGGTGCCGGCAAGACCACCACAATCCGCCAGCTGATGGGATTCCTCAGACCAGACAGCGGAAGTGTACAGATTCTTGGCATGGATTGTTTCCATGATGCACATAAAATCGCCGATTCACTCGGCTATCTTCCCGGTGAGATCGCATTCATTGACGCTATGACCGGTATAAAGTTCATCCGATTTATCGCAAATATGAAAGGGATGAAAGATCTGGGACGTGCGCCAGAATTAATGGAACGATTTGAGTTGAATCCTTCTGCCAAAATTAAAAAGATGTCCAAGGGAACCAAACAAAAGATCGGCATCATATGTGCATTTATGCAAGACCCTGATATTCTACTTCTTGACGAACCAACCAGCGGTCTAGACCCTTTAATGCAAAATGAATTCATAGACTTGATACTAGAAGAGAAAGAAAGAGGAAAAACCATCCTCCTGTCTTCCCACATTTTCGAAGAAGTCGAACGAACCTGTGATCGCGCTGCTATCATCCGTGAAGGAAAGCTGGCTGCTGTGGAAAATATAGACGCCTTGCGCCAGAACAAGCAAAAAATCGTGGAAGTGCATTTCCCGACTGTTGAGATTGCCAAAGCATTTGCTGCATCCATGCCTTCTTCTACGCAAAAAGGCAATATTGTTTCCGTAAAGATAAAAGGGAACATGGATGACTTTATTAAGCAGGCTGCCAATTATCCTGTCACCGACCTGGACATCAAGGCTCAGACCCTGGAAGAAATATTCATGCATTTTTATGGAGGAACTACAGATGATCAATAAAACATTATTTCGAAAAGAATTCAAGGCCAATTACATATTGCTTCTTATCTTTCTTGGCATCCTCACCATGTATTCTTGCATGATCGTCTCCATGTTCGATCCGAAACTTGGTGACAGTCTTCAGGTCATGGCAGACAGCATGCCAGAACTCTTTGCTGCTTTTGGAATGGCAGATGCCGGAACGACACTATTAGAATTTGTCACCAATTACCTATACGGAATGCTGTTCATTGCATTTCCGGGTGTCTTCATCATACTCTTGTCTAACCGGCTGATTGCCCGTTATGTAGACAACGGCTCTATGGCATATCTGCTTGCCATACCACGTAAACGCAGCCAGCTCGCAATTACGCAGGCAATCTTCATGGGATTCTGCCTGTTGATCATGGCAGTATACGTAACCAGCCTGATTATCACCGAAAGCGAATTATTATTCCCAAAAGAACTGGAAATTCATGCATTTCTACGCATAAACATCGGACTATTCGGGCTGTTCCTGTTCCTCGGAGGCATCTGCTTTTTCTTCTCCTGCTTCTTCAACGAAAGCAAATACTGTACCGGAGCCAGCGCAGGAATCGTTATCTACTCCATCCTGATCCAGATGATCTCTCAGGTAGGAGACAAATTCGAAAATCTAAAATATGTCACACCACTGACCTTATTCGACACCGACGGACTGGCACAATCCGCCTCAAAGGCCTGGGTAGGATGCGGAATATTATATATAATCGGAATCCTGGCATTTTTGATGGGAATACGTGTCTTTAGCCATAAAAATCTTTCTATTTGACAAAAAGGTACAGGGCAAAAGTAAAAAGGGGACGTAGTATTTTGCAAAAATACTACGTCCCCTTTTTACCATTTTACTTCCCTAACCATCTGGTTGCACAATGTGCCATACAGGCGGCGCCGATTGGGCACACGTCTTCATTGAACTGTACCTTTGGATTATGTGCAGGGCTTTCTCCTCTTTCATCCAGATATCCTGCAGAAAGATACATGAATGCGCTTGGCACTTTTTCTGCAATGGATGCGAAATCTTCGGACGCACTTGCGGATATATTCGGATATGGCGTCAAGCCTGGAATATCTAATTCTTTCATATATCCAACAATTTCTTCTGTAAATTGTGGATCACAGATCAGTGGTGCAACTTCGGAGATCATTTCAATCTCGGCGGTTCCACTGTATACTTCTGCCGTTTTTACCGTGACTTCTTTCATTCTTCGTACCAGCAATTCTCTGGCATCCGGATCATTTGTACGGATAGTTCCCTGAAGGATTGCTGTATCTGGAATGATATTAGCAGCTGTTCCTGCCTCAAAATTTCCAATCGTCATGACACAGGATTTGGACGGATCCGCCTCTCTTGCCATCAGAGCTTCCAAAGCAAGATAGACATGCACACCGATATTAATCGGGTCAATTGAATTCTGTGGATATGCACCGTGTGCACCTTTTCCATGGATCGTTATCTTAAATCCATCTACAGAATACATCATGGTTCCTGTGCTGTTATACATGAATATCCCAACCGGCATCTTTCCTGGTGATACGTGATAGGCAAGAGCCGCATCCACCGAAGGGTTGTCTAAGATTCCATGTTCAATCATGTCTTTACTTCCTTCAAATGTCTCCTCAGCCGGCTGGAACATGAACTTAACCGTACCTTTTAGTTCAGATTCATTTTCCTTCAGCATTTTTGCCGCTGTAAGAAGCATTGCTGCATGAAAATCATGCCCACATGCATGTACTTTCCCTGTGTTACATGCAAATGAAAGGCCGCTTTCCTCCGGCATCGGCAATGCATCCATGTCTGCACGGAGCAGAAGAACTTTCCCACCTTTTCCCAATGTGGCCGTCACCCCATGACCACATTCCTTCGGCTCCAAGCCATATTCTCTAAGTTTTTCCATGACATATGCCTTTGCTTTTGGCATATCCAGTCCTACTTCCGCATTTTCATGAAAGTAACGCCGATTCTCAATCGTTTCTTCTTTTAATTCCTTTGCTCTTTCATAATAATTCATAATTCTGCATCTCCTTTTATTTATTTGTTATTCCACAAAAATAATTTTTTAATCTTCCTCTATTCTTTCTATTTTAAATACATTCAGTGTATCCACATCTGGACATGCAAATACTGCAGTTCCTTTTTCCTGCCCCGGGATCTCGCCCCCATATCTGAGAATATCAATATATGGAAACGCCACATGCATAGCCATCGGGCATAAATTGCCCCGTTCCGTATCAAAATCAAAACTTTCCCCAATCTCATGACCTCTGTGGCATCCTTTCGGTCCTTTTCGGTCTATCAATGTGATCTTTATTTTTGGTCGCCTCATCAATCAAGCACCTCCAGATAATTTTCCACAGGGATTCCCTTATATTTATCAGCATTATCCTGATTTCTTTTTATCAATTCCCTTACCGCATCCATGGCATTTCTTGTACTGTCCACAAGCCTATTTCCCGAAAGTACTTTCCCTATCAAAATAGATGAAAATATATCTCCTGTTCCCGGAAATCTTATCGGAATAATGTCAAATGGAAGAACAAATTTTTCATCCAGTTCATGGTCATACCCAATGACCACATCCTTTCCATCCAAACGCGCACTCGTTATAATCACAGATTTTGCACCCATTATCCGCAATCTCTCGACCAATTCATCCGCTTCTTCCTTTGTCAAATCCTGTGAATGATATTGCATTTTGGCCAGATAAACCGCTTCCGTATAATTCGGCACAATATAATCCGCAACCTTTACCAGCTCTCGCATATGCGAAATTGTCTCCTGTGATACACCATTATACAGTTTCCCTTCATCTCCCATAATCGGATCTACAAATATCAACGTCCCATTCTCAGATTTCTTTCGACAATAGTCAGCAATCATCTTCGCCTGAACTTCCGAAACAATAAAGCCCGTCGCAATCGCGTCAAACTGGAACCCCAAATCATCCCACACACTAATCGTATTCTTCATATAATCCGTCGTTTCCAAAATATCAAATTTCCCATAATCCAACGTGTTCGAAACCAACGCTGTAGGAAGATTATAAATCTGATGCCCCATATGCGACAATACCGGTATCATTGCCGATAACGCAACCTTCCCATAACCAGCCAGATCATTAATCAACAATATCTGCTTACTCATCATATATCCTCCACTTCACATATTCAATAAAAATCCCAATTCTAAATACAATAATCATAACACATTCTCTAGATTATGGCTTAAAATATTTCAAAAAGGTACAGGGCATTTTTCAAATGGGGACGTAGTATTTTTTAATTTTACTACGTCCCCATTTTAGTGTAAAATATAGTAAATGATTTTTAAAAGGGGTGTTTTTCACTATGAATCCTACCGTGAGTATTATTGTTCCTGTATATAATGCTGAAAATACGCTTTCGCGCTGTGTCGACAGTATTCTTCATCAGGAGTACACTGATTTTGAGCTTTTGCTTGTGGATGATGGCAGTTTGGATTCTTCTGGTGCCATCTGTGATCGATATGCTTCTTTGGACTCTCGTGTCCATGTTATTCACAAGGAGAACAGCGGGGTCTCTGATTCCAGAAATATGGCTTTGGACCATGCAAGGGGAACTTATCTCCAATTTTTGGACAGTGATGACTGGATTACGCCGAATGCGACGGATCTTTTGGTGCAGACTGCCGAATATTATCATTGTGACATGGTTATCTCTGATTTTTACCGTGTTATTGGGGAGCGTGTCTCTCACAAGGGGGATATTGAGGATGACTGTGTTCTGACTCAGGAGGAATTTGCCACACATATGATGGAAAATCCGGCTGATTTCTATTATGGTGTGCTGTGGAATAAGTTGTTTCGCCGTGATATTGTGGAAAAATATCACCTTCGCATGAACCCTGATATCAGCTGGTGTGAGGACTTTATGTTTAATCTGGAATATATCCGACACGCCGATGTTTTTTATGCACTTCAGGTACCGATCTATTATTATGTAAAGACAAAGGGTTCGCTGGCAAGTCAGGGCATGAATATTACGAAAACGATTAAAATGAAGCTTATGGTATTTGAGTATTATAATAATTTTTATAAGCATGTATTAGATGAGGAAGACTACGAGAAAAACCGCCTGCAGGTCTATCATTTTCTGATTGATGCTGCCAAAGACGGAGCCGTGCCGCCTTCTATTATGCCCAATTCTCAAAAGCTTGGTGAAGAGCGCAGCCGTATCTCTGAAGCTGCTCTTTGCGGAGAGGGATTTCTTATGGATGAATATCGCAACCGCAAGCTTCTGGATTATTATCTGGAACCTGTCGCCCACAAAAATGATCTGACTCTGGATGAAACACGTCTGCTTCTCTTTTTGAATCAGCCACACCAGAGCAGTAACCGCCGGGAACTTGCAGATTTTGTAAATATCACTACAAGGAATCTAAATATGCTGCTTCAAAAACTTACTTCTAAAGGATTCATAAAGATTGAGAATAAACGAAGCCAAAAGCAGTTAAATATCCTGTTTCTTCCTGCTGCCACACCGATTCTAAATGAACTCGCAGCCGTACAGAATAACTATGATCAAGCACGATTTACAGATTTTACCGATGAAGAACTTATCCAATACGCATATTTTACGGAAAAGATCAAACAGAATACACAGAAAATCCTTTAATATCACTGTGGAATTCCGTTTTGCCAGGTGTCTGTCTGACTCTTTTCTCATAATAAGTACTTAATGAGCACAGACAACGTGAACGCACAATTAAGGGCAGGATATCCGAAAGTTGGAATCCTGCCCTGTCTGTAATCTACTGCTCTGATGCTTATTCAATTCCCAGAACTTTATAATCCTGATCTTCTACCGTCTTCTTTAACACATCATCGGCCAGTTCGGCATTTAATGTTACCACAGCAGTACCTGCTTCATGACTTACTGCTGCTTCAGCCACCTCAGGCAGAGCCTCCAGACACTTCTTCACCCTTGCCTCACAGTGTCCACACATCATTCCTTCGATTTTCATTGTCTTTTCCATTATAATTTCCTCCTGTCTCTTTTTTGATTTTCTTTTTTTATCTTTTTTTGCATCATGCATATCAAACCAATTCAGCCGCAGTGCATTGGTCACCACACAGAAACTCGACAGACTCATTGCTGCTGCGCCGAACATTGGATTCAATTTTAACCCGAACAGCGGATACCACACACCGGCTGCCAGCGGAATCCCAATCACATTGTAGAAAAATGCCCAGAACAGATTCTCATGAATATTGTGAAGAGTTGCCCTGCTTAAACGGATTGCTGCCGGCACATCACTTAACCTGCTCTTCATCAATACTACATCTGCGGCATCAATGGCTATATCCGTTCCTGCCCCAATGGCAATTCCGATATCCGCCCGTGTCAGTGCAGGTGCATCGTTGATTCCATCACCAACCATAGCAACCTTGCCTTTTTTCTTCAGCTTGCGTATCACGCGTTCTTTTCCTTCCGGAAGGACACCGGCAATCACTTCATCCACACCAGCCTGCTTTCCAATCGCCTGTGCAGTCCTTTCGTTATCTCCCGTCAACATAACTACATGAATCCCCATGTTCTGTAATTCTTTTACTGCCTGAGGGCTGTCTTCCTTGATTACATCAGCTACCGCAATGATTCCCACAAGCTGACCATTTTGACTGAAGAACAAAGGCGTCTTTCCTTCTTGTGACAATACCTCTGCCTGGCGCTGTAACTTCTCCGGTACCGTTCCATTTGCACAAATATACTCCAGATTACCGCCACACAATACATCCTCTCCCAGTTTTCCTGACAGTCCATTTCCCGGCACCGCTTGAAATTCTGTAACTTCCTTCTCTGTAAGATGCCTTTCTTCTGCCAACGCAAGAATGGCTTTTGCCAGTGGATGTTCACTTTTTCTTTCTAATGCATATGCCATTCGAAGCAGATCTTCTTCTAATATGTCTACTGGAATAATGTCCGTAACTTTCGGCTCTCCACTGGTAATAGTTCCAGTCTTATCCAAGGCCACAATCTGCATCTTTCCAGTCTCCTCCAGCGAAACTGCCGTCTTAAACATAATCCCATTTCTGGCACCCATTCCATTTCCGACCATGATTGCAACCGGTGTCGCAAGCCCCAATGCACATGGACAGCTGATGACCAGAACAGAGATCCCTCTTGCCAGTGCAAATCCAATACTCTGCCCGGCAAGTAACCAGATCACAATGGTAACAACAGCAATTGAGATAACTGCCGGAACAAACACACCCGATACTCTGTCCGCCACTTTGGCAATCGGGGCCTTTGTAGCCGCAGCATCACTGACCATCTGAATAATCTGCGATAAAGTAGTATCCTCTCCAACCCTCGAAGCCTCACATTTTAAGAATCCAGACTGATTCAATGTGGCGGCAGATACCGAATCGCCAGACGATTTATCCACCGGAATACTTTCTCCTGTCAAAGCCGACTCGTTGACCGCACTGCTTCCTTCTATGACAATTCCATCCACCGGAATATTTTCTCCCGGCCGGACTACAAAGAGATCCCCTTTCCTCACCTGCTCAATCGCCACACTCTGTTCGATTCCTTCCCGAATAACCACTGCTGTCTTTGGTGCCAGCTTCATCAGGCTCTTCAGAGCATCCGTCGTCTTCCCTTTGGAATGGGCCTCCAGCATCTTTCCCACAGTAATTAATGTCAATATCATTGCTGCCGATTCAAAATATAATTCATGCATATAAGACATGACAGCATCCATGTCCATTCGCATCTGGGCATCTGTCATGGCAAATAATGCATAGGTACTGTAGATGTAAGAAGCGCTTGCTCCTAACGCTACCAGTGTGTCCATATTCGGCGCTTTATGCCACAGACTTCGAAATCCGCTGATAAAAAACTTCTGATTGATAATCATAATCGTAGTTGTAAGCAGGAGTTGAATCAACCCCATCGCCACATGATTTCCTTCCATAAAAGCCGGAAGCGGCCAGTTCCACATCATATGTCCCATGGAAACATACATTAGAGGAATCAGAAAACATAATGATGCGATCAATCGCTTCTTTAATATCGGGGTTTCCTTGTCTATGAGAAGTTCCTCATCCGCCATGCCTGATGAAGACTGTTCCTTTGATCCGCCTGCTCCTTTTTCAGAAGCTCCATACCCGGCTTCTTCCACAGCAGCGATGACAGCAGCCGGCAAGGCAGTCCCCTCCACTCCCATTGAATTGGTCAACAGGCTGACCGAACAGGAAGTCACCCCAGGGACTTGTGAAACCGCCTTTTCAACGCGCGCACTACAAGCCGCGCAACTCATTCCTGTCACAGTATACTGTTTCATTTCCTTGGTCTCCTTTAATTACTTCGTATTACTTCATTAGTTTCTGTAAGGTAGCTACAAGTTCATCGATTGTCTCCTCCTTACCTGCACGAATATCTTCCGCAACACAGGTCCGGATATGATTGGCAAGCAGCACTTTATTAAAACTGTTCAGTGCAGCATTGACTGCGGATACCTGTATTAGAATGTCCGTACAATAAGCATCTTCCTCAACCATTCTTTTTATACCACGGACCTGTCCCTCGACACGATTTAACCGATGAATCAGGTCTTTATACTCTTTATCTGATCTCTCTTTGGTTCTGTGAGAGCAACATTGCTTTTGTTCCTCCATATTACATTCATCTCCTTTACATCCATCATTATATACCCCTATCGGGTATATTGCAACAAATTCTTTTGTTTCCTTGCTTTTTGAGGACAGATTTGTTACTGTTAAAGAGTAAGAAATGGAGGGATTCCTATGTTATCAGAACGTTTATTAAAATACCCCGGATTTATCTATGATATCAATGGCACTTATTATTATCTTGGGAAATGGATCTGCAAAAAATGTACAGATATAGAGGCAACCGACTGTGTTTCTATGTATCAGATGTGCCGAAGCAATCACGAAGAGCCGGAGACAAATATGTATTTCCAGAAGATTCGTGCATTCAGCGATTTTGCTCTGGAGATTCCCTATAATCCAGAAAAGATTGAAAAAGATATGCAGACAGTTACAGAGAATCTATCTGATGCCTCTTTCGCCTCTTTGGATACTCAGATGCAGAATTTTGAAGAAGACTGTCTGAAATACTGCGGCAAATTATAATTCAGATATCAAAGTAAAAAGATGCTCCGACGAATCCTGAAAGGATTCAATCGAGCATCTTTTTTCATAATATTTAATATTCATTTCCCTATTATTTATTTTCCTACAAGAATCATGGATAACATTCCCGGGCCTGTATGTGCCCCGATAATCGGTGACAACATTGTTCGTCTCACTATGACATCATAATGAGAATCTTGCACTTTATGCGTTAATTCCTCTGCTAATTCAGGTGCATCAGCATCACAGACATATATGATACTTCCTTGCTCTGGATCATAGTTTTCAACAAAAAACTTATACAAAGATGTCATGGCAACTTTATTACCACGTTTTTTATCCACGGTTATCAATTTACCATTTTTATCAATTTCAAGCATTGGCTTAATATTGAGTGCAGATCCAACGATTGCAGTCGCTGCACTGACACGTCCCCCTCGCTTAAGATACATCAGATCCTGAACCATAAAATAATGGCGAAGCTTTGGAATCACCGCATTGATTGCATCGTAGTTCTCATGAATATCCATTCCTTTTTTCTGGTTTTCTATTGCCTTCTCAACCAGAATCCCAATTCCGCCTGTTGCCGCTAATGTATCTACTGGAAGAACTTCCTGATTCGGATACTCCTCTTTCAAATTCCCAGCTGCAAGCATAGCACTGTTATAAGTGGAAGAAAGCCCGCTCGACAGACAGAAATACAAGACTGACTTTCCGTCTTCTAAGAACTTTTTAAAATACTTCTCGTACATAAACGGTGAGATCTGCGAAGTCTTTGTCATATCACCACCGCGTTGTCCATCATAAAATTTCTTCAACACTTCCTCTTCTTCGCAGCCTTGTGATGTACGCATCTCATCCCCCAGGGAATATTCCATCGAGACAAATGCTACGTTATTTTCTCTGGCCGCTTCCGCAATAATATCACCGGAAGCATCCATACAAATGATATAATCGTTCATAATAACCTCCAATTGTTACAAAACGTTATAATATGTAACACTTATTTCGTCACAATTGTATCATCTTATGAATCGGTTCACAACATATTTATATATAAATTAATAACTATTCAAAAAACAATTTATTCTATTACTTCTGTATTTCCATTGTACTCAATATTCGGCAACAATTCAAAATAAAAATCCTGATAATGTTTTGCCAAAGCACGGATAATAAAATCCTGTACAATCTTAAATCTAGAGATAGACACTTCATCCTTGTCAAATGTAATATAAACACTGATCCACAGCTTACGCCCAGTTCTTACAATATCAAAATAAAGCTTGTCATATCCGTACGCATCTAAGATTGGAACGATAATATCTTTAATTTGCTGTACAGTTTCTTCCTCCGGCGGGAGCAAGAACAAATCCCGCAGACCAACAACCACACTCTTCATCGGCGTAGGCAACATAAAAACAGATAGAATAATTGCAATAATCTGATCCAGATACGGGGTAAACGGCTGAAACCAATTTGATGTAATAATGACCGGCAAAAAGAAAGCCACTGTCATTCCCATTGATGCAATCGTATCGACCTTCCATTCCTGAATCTCGACCGTTACGATTGGAGAATCCAGATTCTTATTCAATTTGCTTAGAATAACGATAAAAATAACACTTAGGATTGTCGAAGACAATTCAAAATAAGCTATCACTGAAAAGTCCACATGGCGGCCTCCATGCAGCATAAGCTGAAAATTGTTGACAATCAGGCCAAACGTAACCGCTGTCATAACAATTCCTTTTATCATTACAAACAACGACTCTACCTGAAGATACCCAAAAGGCCGTTTCTCATTAGATGGCTTATACAAAAGTGGAAGCAATGACATTGACACAAAGATCATTGATAGTTCCACGCCATCATAAACAGCATCTAATAACACTGCCTGAGAACATGTATATATCGCCATAATCAATTCAAGGATAACGAACAGACAGTTCCCTGCAAGAGATACCTCCAAGGCTGACATTTCTGATTTTCGCTTTTTTCGATTTGAATGCATACCCTTTAATCATTCCCTTCCTACATTTTCCCCATTCGCTCTGCCTCTCTGACAAGATCTTCGATTCGCCGGTTACACGGGCCAATCTCTATTCCTGCATTGATGACTCTCCTACATCTCTCCATCGCCCGCACCGCTTCCTTATAGGTCCCATCAGTAATCTCAAAAAACGGCTTTTCTACAATGACCTGTGATGCCAGTAATCTTGCAAGCTGATAATCCATATCGTTCGTATACAGGATTCCCGCTATAAAAGGTGTATTCTCTTTTTGAAGCTGACGATAAACCGGGATTCCGCTTCCACATCCAGAGATTACAAACACTTCCGGATCTCCTGTAGGACGCGGCAATTCAATACTTCCTAGCGTCGGGTCAAAGAAACCGTTATCTATCTCATACAATTCCCGGATGATATCTTCCTGAAATACTTCCTCAGGAATTCCATAATGGGAGATTGTCTCACCCTTCACGCATATGATCTTATCCGATATCTTCTGGGCCAGATCAATCTCATGCAAAGACATGATCACTGTAATTCCATTCTCTTTCGCCATTCTGCGAAGAATCGCAAGAAGCTCCAGTTTATGACGTACATCTAAAAACGAAGTCGGCTCATCCAATATAATAATATCCGGTTCCTGACAGATAGCGCGTGCCAGAAGGATTCTCTGACGCTGTCCATCACTGATTGCATTGAAATCACGGCATCCCAGTTCCTGGGCATGGACAGCTTCCATCGCTTTATCTACCTTTTCTTCGTCCTCCCTGGACAGTATACCAAGTCGGCCCGTATATGGATACCGGCCGGTCGCAACAATATCATGGCACGTCATAAGTTCCGGCTTCATACGTTCCGTCAGCACTACGGCCATACGAGTGGATAATTCCTTATATGATAATGTCTGGAGGAAACTGTTATCAAAAAAAACTTTCCCGCCGATCAGTTTCAGCTGGCGTGTAATACTCTTAAGAATCGTCGATTTTCCAGAGCCGTTGGGCCCGATTAGTGTCACGATCTCTCCCTGATCTATTCCAATATTAATATCATGGATCAGCGGCTTTCCATTATAGCCGACCGTCGTATTCTGCATTTGAAAATAATAATCAGCCATATCTATCTTCCTTTCTCCCGCTTCAACATCATAATAATCACAATCGGAGCCCCCAGTACAGAAGTCACCGTACTGATATTCAGTTCCATTGGTGCAAATGCCATACGTGCAATCAGATCACACAACATACAGAACACCGCCCCGCCCAGAAACGTCGCCGGGATCACCACAAGCGGTCTGGACGTATTCAAAGATTTTCTAACCAGATAAGGAACCGCGATTCCTACGAAAGAAATTGGTCCGGCAAATGCTGTGACGCATGCAGAAAACACACTGGAAAGGAGAATCAGCACCACACGGAACACCTTGATATTCACTCCCATACTCTGTGCATAAGCCTCTCCCAACTGATACGCACCGATCGGCTTTGACAAAAAGAAAGTAAATACCAGTGTGATACCAACGACAATCGTTGCAACCTTTACATTACTCCAGCTCATACCTGAAAAACTTCCCTGAGACCAGCCATGCAGATTCACAATATCCGAATCTTCCGCAAAAGTTACGACAAAATCCGTCACTGCCGAGCAGATGTAACCAATCATAATACCTCCCACCAACAGAGATGCCATATGGTGGATCTTTCTTGACAGCATAAGGATAAATCCCGTGGAAATCAGCGATCCGATGAACGCCGCGAAAATCAAAGTATAGGAAGAAAATGATCCCATATATTCCAAAAATATGATCATCGTCAGCGCAACAACCATCTTTGCCCCGGAAGAGATTCCCAGCACATATGGTCCGGCAATCGGATTCGCAAAAAATGTCTGCAGTAAAAATCCTGACAAAGACAGCGCCCCGCCTAATATAGCAGCCATAAGGATTCTTGGCAGCCTGATCTTCCATATGATACTGTATTCCACATCATTTCCGCCATGCTGGAATAGTATATCGAGAATCGTTGGTACAGAGATTCTTACATTCCCTGTATTAATATTCAATACTGTAATTACGCAAAATGCTATTGCCAGAACAATGAAAACCATCGAATATCTGGTCCGTCTTCTAAAATTCTCACTGTGAAAGCTTCCCGTTTCCTGTGCAGTACTAACCTTCTTCTGCATCATTTCCTCACCAAATTCTTTCATATATCCGTCTTCTATGCTTATTGCACTTTATATAAGAATGTCATACCATCCTCACCCTGATCCGTCAGCATCAGATGAATATCCATGATCAGATTCCCAACGATATCGGTTGCCTGATACAGATACTTTCCGGTACACCACACATTTCCATCCTTGACCGCCTTAAAATCTGCAAATAATTCACTTTTTGCCAACAGATCATCGATGCTCGCAATCGGGCTGTCAATCGATGAATTATAGATCAGATAATCCGCCTCTACAGCGGTCGCGTAAAATTCTTCCATCGTAAGATTCACAGCCGCACTGTTATTCTCTGTATTTTCCAGATCATCAAAAATATAACGTCCGCCGGCAATCTCTATCATCGTCGGAATATAATCTTCCGTTTTACGTACAACAACAGAGCCATCCGACTTCACATAGAAAAATGCTACCGTTTTTTCTGTATTCTTAAAATCCTTTAATTCTTCAATGACCTTTGTCTGTTCTTCAAAAAAGGCTTCTGCTTCATCATCTTTATCTACCATCGCCCCATACAACTTGATCCATTCTGTTCTTCCAAGAGGATGTATCTCATAGCTGGAACGGTCAACAAATACCGGGATGCCAAGATCTTCAATCATCTCTTTTACTTTTGGTGAATGCTGAATCATGGTAGATTCAATCGCAAGATTACATTCTTCGTCAATCATAAGCTCATAATCCGGCTCGCTGTATTTGCCTGCAAACAGGATATCACCCGCCTCCATTGCAGCGACCGCATGATCAATATACCACCCCGAAACATCTGTTCCGCTGAGTCTGATTGATCCCAATGCATCAATCGCATCAAACAAAGCCATTGCGGAGGTTGCCGCCAGATATATCTTATCCAAAGGTTTCTGTAATATAACAATATCTTCATCTATTCCTTCCGGAACTTCTCCATCTTCCGGTACAAGCAGATACGTTGCACTGTCATAGACTTCGATCACTTCATAGCCATCATTATAATAATATACATCGAAGCCCTCTGCATAATCAAGTTCCAGTGTCCGTTCATAAGTAAGCCCGGGAATCTCCAAAGCCTGCTTACTTTCCTCTTTCTGCTCTGTCTGTATCGTCTCTTCTGATTGCCCTGCATCATCAACTGTCTCTTTACTCTCAGAAGCACATCCAATAATTCCTTCCATCACCATCAGCAGAACCAGAATCAGACTGACTATTTTCTTCCTGTTTTTTTTCATTTCACCAACTCCATTAACAGAGACGGCCGTTACGCCGTCCCTGTCTCTACCGTATTATTTTTTTGCTATTGCAGCCGCATGAAAAAGCTCTTCTGCTTTCTCTTCACATCCGAAAATGGCTCCATAAATCTTTACCCATTCCTTCTGTGCCAGCTCTTCTTCTTCATCTGCAGAACGATCTATAACCACCGGGATATCAAGAAGCGCATATTTCTCTGTCTGTTCAAAGAAACGCTCTTCCTGTTCTTCTACTGTCAGGTCTTTTTTCTCATCTTCCTGCGGAAGAATGTCAGACGGAAGAAGGGCAAGATTACATTTACTGCTGATTAATTTCTTAAAGTCCGGTTCCTCATATGTACCTGCAAAGGATATTTCTTCCTTCTCCATCTTATCTGCTATCGCATCAATCTTACAGTCATCTTCCTCACAGGCAACTGCTACCACCTGATCCAGCATATCCATCTGTTCCAACTGTTCCAGAATATCATCGGAAGCCGCATATGTCTTATCAACCGGCTGTTGGATCACAACAACTTCTTTATCAAGTCCGGCCGGAATCTCTACACCTTCCGGAACGATCAGATATTTCACAACATTTTCTTTATAAAGCTCTGCTACGATCTCTTCCTGTGTCTGAACATTCGAAGCCGTTTCCTCCGAAGTTTCTGCCGAATCATCATCTTCTACATTCTCTGTCTCGTCTTCTGACTCAACCTTCTTCTTAGAATCTTTCTCTGTCTCTTCGTCCTCTGCATCTTCTCTTACCGTACCTGATACCAGATCAATCTCAAGAAGCGTAATGCCCTGTTCATATTTATAGATCTTAAAGTACTCAGCATAATCCAAAGTCACTTCATCTTCGTATTCTAAACCAAGAATATCCGGTGCCTCTTCGTCCAGTTTCTTGCTGCTTCCCATACCGCTTCCAATAACTGTTTTGTCGTCTGCTTCTCCTGCTGCTGCAAGATATATAAAGATATTGTAAGCAACTTCATGTGCCGTTGACATCGCCGTTGTCATACCAATAATCTGGTTATTTTTATTCAACTCAACCGGAATCGTAAAAACAGAAGTTCCGCCCACAACTGTAGCATAGTATTTATTGCCGTTAGCCTTTACATAACTGTAATTCGGACTGCTGAATACGATTGTCGCATATGCCTGACCGTTCGTTATTGTAATCTTTGTACAAGAAATGCTTACACGTCCGGTTCCACCCGACCATGTGAAGCTGTCTGGTGTATAGACGCCGTCTTTTAACTTGGTGGTATTGTTCACTTTTCCAGTCGAACCGCTTAAGTCAGACTCATACTTGGATTCGGAATCTGGATTGCTATTATTCTGACTGCCGGAAGAACCGGTGCTGCCGCTGGAACCTGAATTACCAGTGTTGCCTGTGCTGCCAGACGAATTATTCCCAGAATCTGAATCTGTTACTTTTTGCGCACCTTCAGAAGAAAATGTAACATGACGATCATACCACTCATCATTCGCGATTGAATGTGCAGCAATTAAAATTTCCTTATCCAGAACAAGAACAGGAATATCAAATGTACGGTAGGTTGTATCCCCCTCTTTATATTCCTTTCTAGCTCCTATCCATCCTGAACCTTTTTCTGCATCTTCTCCTGAACCAACAAACAAATAATCATAACCTGTTTTTTTAGTGCTTAGAGTCAATTCTGCCGTCATCATACCATTATCAACTGTGAGTATGCAATTATCAATGCTAAACATTCCCTCTGTACAAGTTGCATTTATTATATATCTTCCATTCTCCAAAGCACCTGGTGTTGGAATTGGATCCGGCTCTGTTTCTCCAACTATTTCTGCTGGAATCTGAAGTACCAAAGGAGTTGTTTTATACCATCCCTTTCCTTCACCTGGATTATATAAAGCGATTGGTACATTGCTACCTGCGTCAGATACTGACACGGAGAAATTAAATACCCATCCTGATTTCCCGTCTTGATTAACTTCTATTCCGTCTATTGCTTTTTCCAACGTTGCATCTTCAACATTTCCAAGATAAATCTTACTGTAACTTACATTGGCTGTATACATGCTGATATTAATCTGATTTCCACTAATAACTGCTTCTGAATTTGCTATTTTAAACATTTTATATTCTGTATTATCAGAAACCTTTAATACCTTTATTCCCACATCTCCGGTTGGAATCTGGATACTAGTATTATCAACCTCACCTTCTTCTAAGAGCATTGGTACTCCTAATAGACTTTGATTTATTATCTCAGTTGTGGTAATTTCCTCATTTTCAGAAATATTTTGCTGATTCTCCAGCTGTACTGTTTCATTCTCCATTGTCTGTGGATTCTCCACTTTCTCTTCGGTCTTCGAAGGTTCTACATTCTGCGGAATATCAGAAGGATTTCCCTGTTCAGCTTCTTCTCCTTCTACCACTTCTTCTTGCTGTTCATTCTCTGCATTTTCCTGTCCTTGTACATTCGGCTCTTCTGCTCGAAGCGAGGTCACAGGTGTTACTACCATAGCCACAGCCAGAAGAAGGGCAAGAAATTTTTTCGTGTTGCTTTTCACTTAAATCCTCTCCTTTTGATTATTTTCGGCCTTCTGGGGAAGTGGCCCCTTGTTGGTATTGCAAAAAAAATCTGCTATCATTCCGAAAGCAGACATTCTTCAAGAGCTGTGAAAAATATTTTCCCACAACTTTTACTTTATTACATGAAAACACTTTCTTCGGAAGCTATTCACCAACATTTTCAGCAGGTTTCCTGACTTACATATCAACGCTCGGCTGCACCTTCTCACATATAAAATATATGCAATGGCATATCAGAGCCTTACTCCTTGCTTACAGTGACCGGATCGCTCAGGACTTGCACCTGATTCCCTTTTACCCCTACAGATGAACATCTGTCTGGCACTGAAAACCCCATATATTTGATATTATCAATCACTACCTCATTGTAGCAAACTTATCAGCCAATTACAATATTTCCCAAAGAAAGTCCTTCCTTTTTCACATTCTCAAAAAATAAGCTGTAGCCATACCAAGGCATAAGAATGGCCCAAATGGAAATGATGTTTTATATCCAACTTTTTTTTGCACCAGAATCCATACTACATAGATTCCTGCGCTAAATACCGCCATTACGAATGCAAGCATCATACACCGCCATCCAAGATACCATCCACAGACAGCCGTGAGTTTGATATCACCGCCGCCGAAGCTTCCCGGAACAATACACGTAATAATGAGAAGCAGTATGCTGATACATAAGACGCCGATTCCTCTCTCCATCAGACTGATTTCTGTGAAAAAAGGGGTTGATGCCAGACCAACCCCTCCAGTTATTATGATTAATTTGTTCGGAATCTTCATTGTCTTCCAATCATTATAGGCTATCATTGCCAATAAACTTAAGAATCCTGCCGCAAATAATATTCTACAGACATTCACCATCCGATCTCTCCTTCTGTTTTTTGTTCTCAGTTGCCTGAATCACAACAGAACATGCAATATCTCCAGTAATGTTCGTAGCCGTTGGAGCCATATCTGTAATCCGGTCGATTCCAGCCACCAGTCCGATACCTTCCAGCGGAAGCCCTACAGACTGCAGAACCATGGAAAGCATGACCATTGCAGACCCTGGGATTCCTGCCGCCCCTATAGACGCAAATGTACACGTCAGCACAATTGTAATCTGCTGCACCAGACTCAGATGAATTCCATATACATTTGCAATAAATAATGCACAGATTCCCTGATAAATAGCAGTTCCGTCCATATTGATCGTAGAACCGAGCGGAAGTACAAAAGAACGCACCTCTTCTGTGACACCCAACTGTTCTGCTGATTTCATAGAATATGGCAATGTCGCTGAACTACTTGCTGAAGTAAAAGCAAATACGATTGCTTCTGCTGCTTTTTGAAAGAATTCTTTTGGTCCCACGCCGGAAAATAATTTTACAGAAGATGAATATACAATGATTGCATGCAATATACAAGTACCATAAACTGCCAGAACCACACTGACCAACGGAAGCAGTACTTCTGCCCCATTTTCTGCCACAATCGGTGTAATCAACGCAAATACTGCAACAGGTGTAAACTTCATAATCACTCCGGTAATGGCATACATTGCTTCAGCCAGTGAATCGAATGCTTTGAGAATTGGTTTACCCTTATCTCCAATCATCACAATTCCGCCGCCAATGACAATGGCAAACGCAATAATCTGGAGCATATCTCCATTTGCCAGTGATTGTATCGGATTTGACGGAATAATATTAACTAAGGTATTGATAACTCCCGTACTCTCCGGAATCGTTACCTCTGCAACTTCTCCTGTAATCTCAAAGCCCTGACCAATCTTAAATATATTGGACACAATAATACCAAGTGTTGCTGCACAAGCAGTTGTACATAAGAAATATACCACTGTCTTTCCGCCGATTCTTCCAATCTTTTTTGCATCACCGATTCCACATACGCCCACGATAATTGAAGAAAATACCATTGGTACAACAATCATCTTGATGCAGTTCAGGAACAATGTTCCAAATGGGCTGATATATGTATTGGCAAAATCAGCATGATTCTG
Source organism: Dorea chungnamensis (assembly GCF_039832125.1). Classification (NCBI taxonomy): domain Bacteria; kingdom Bacillati; phylum Bacillota; class Clostridia; order Lachnospirales; family Lachnospiraceae; genus Dorea; species Dorea chungnamensis. The sequence continues at coordinate 118,806 of NZ_JBDOHT010000009.1, forward strand.
CAATGCCAATCCCGCTATGACACCAAGCGCTAATCCTATTAATGTCTTCACAGGCATACTTAACTTTTTCTTTTCCATAAGTCCTCCTCATCAGTATCTTTTTTATTACTCTCATATTAAATTAGTATATCACAACCCCGATTTTATTACTATTATTGTTTATTTTTTCACTTACTCTGGTTTTTCTATGCATATTTACTATACAATTTACTCCCTTATCCAAACGCGACATCCAGAATCATCATCACAAGAAATCCCACAATAAATCCCAACGTCCCTGATTTTTCTTCTTCTCCGATATATGCTTCCGGTATCAGCTCCTGTACTACGACATAAATCATGGCTCCTGCTGCAAATGCCAGAAACCATGGCATCCCTCCCTGCACCAGATTTGCTGCTGCAGCTGCCAGAACTCCAAAGACTGGCTCCACAACCGCCGACATGCTCCCAATAAAAAAGGCTTTTTTCTTACTTATTCCATTGTTAATTAGTGGCAATGCAACGGCAGTCCCTTCTGGAAAATTCTGAATTGCAATACCGACCGTTAAAGCAATGGCCCCTGACAACCTTGATGCATCCTGAAGATCTTGAGCTGCCAATGCAAATGCAATGCCTATCGCCATTCCTTCCGGGATATTGTGCGCTGTAATTGCCGTCACCAGCATCGCCGTATTCCTTTTAACCTGAAAACTCTCCCACTTTCGAATCAAATAATCCACTAGAATCAACAGCCATACACCTATCAAAAAACCACAGGTAATGACCAGCCAGCTAATCTGTCCATTCTCTTCTGCGTATTCGATTCCCGGCAACAGCAAAGACCATACCGAAGCCGCAATCATCACACCGCCGGCAAACCCCAGAAATCCACTCTGTAATCTTCCTCCAATCTCCTTTTTTACGAAAAATACTCCTGCTGCTCCAAGTGTCGTCACAGAAAGCGTCAATAAAGTTCCCAAAAAAGTCCATATAATTCCATTCATTCTTCTCACCCATTAGTCAATATATGGAATTAAATAAAGATTGTTCTTCATATATCTGGAATTCTCTCCTATTCCAGGCTATAATAAAACTAGTCCATACAATAAAAAAGGAGAAAGCTGCATGAATTTTCATTATGAAGAACCTTTAAAAGAATATATGAGAAAAAAAGACATTTCAAATATCTTTATCGAAGTCTATATGTGCCATTCCTGAGCGGGAATCACAGAGATCTATGCGAGGTTCGCAAACAAGAAAAAAACGGAATTTTTAAAATCCAAAAAGCATTATCGCAGTATTCCAACTGAAATGGGCGAGATTCTTCTCCCTCCAATAAAATTGGAATACGCCGATTCCGTTGCGCTGGGTTTACAGTCTTCTATCTTCGGAAAATTGATCACGCTCCAGGGTGTTAAAATTTAATGTGTTATTTTCAATTTATCTATTGACAACTATCAATGTTATATGGTATAAATATCTAGTGCGACAGAGAAATATAGGGGATTGGTCAAGTGGTATGATAGGGGTCTCCAAAACCTTTGGCGGGAGTTCGATTCTCTCATCCCCTGCTTAATCAAAAAGAAGTCTTGAATTTACAAGACTTCTTTTTGGTTTTGAGAAAATTTCCATGCAATCAAATTTTTGTTTTACTTTATTATAAAATAAAAGCCCCGGATTTTCAGGGCTTTTGATTTTATTCATTTTAATCTCTATTCATTTATCATAACTAATTTATTTTGCAATCTGAGCGCTCACTACGTTAATATTCATCTTCTTGAACACCTGAATCAATACCTTTCCAAGCGCCAATACAAGAACTGCTGCTGCAATTGCTTCTGGAATACCTGATGCTGTTACAGTTCCCATAACGAGTCCCCATACAGCTGTCACAGCAACATCTTTTGCTTCTGCATACTGCTGTGCAAACAGCAGATAAATGCTTCCCATAACTGTTATGGTATTTACCATAGAACCTACAAATCCTACAATTGGAAGTGCAATTACCTGATTTACTTTTAGTTTACTTAGTAAAATCCATAACCATCCTGCAGCCACTCCAATCAAAATACGGCATCCTACAGATATCCAGATTGCTTTCAGTGCTCCTGGAATTCCTGTTGTGCTCATAAATGGCGAAAATGCAAAGGATAAGAGTGTAGGTGCCATTGTATTACTAATCATCGAACACATACCAAAAACAAATCCTAAGATTGCTCCTGCAGAAGGTCCTAACAGAACCGCTCCAATAATTACAGGAATGTGTACAGTTGTCGCCTTAATAATTGGCAGTTGGATCATACCTAAAGGTGTATTCGCCAACACAATGACAATTGCTGCCATAAGTGCGACACTGACCATCCATCGAGTGTCATGTTTCTTTTCTTTCATTATTCAATTCCTCCTTGTTATCATTCCCGACTGCCGGGATACAATACAATTACTGTGTCATTATATCATCGGAATTTATTGAGAACAAGTATAAAATCGAGTACAATCCTGTTAATTTAGGTCCTTGATTCTTGCAAGATAAGCAGAAACACGCTATAGTTATTTTATATTATATCAATATAAAGAGAGGATTTACTATGCAATTGAAAAATAAAACAATTCTTCTTGGTGTTACTGGAGGAATTGCTGCTTATAAAAGTGCATCTCTGAGCAGTCTGTTGGTAAAGTCTGGCGCAGAAGTCCATGTTCTTATGACGGAAAATGCCAAGAACTTCATAAATCCCATTACATTTGAGACTTTAACAGGCCATAAATGTGTAACAGATACTTTTGATCGTAATTTTGAATTTAACGTAGAACATGTTGCGCTTGCCAAAAAAGCAGATGTTGTTATGATTGCACCAGCAACTGCCAATGTTATCGCTAAACTTGCACATGGTCTTGCCGATGATATGCTTACTACTACCATTCTTGCCTGTAAATGTCCTAAAATCATAGTACCAGCCATGAATACAGCCATGTATGAGAATCCCATCACTCAAGATAATCTTGCAACTTTACGTCGTTATGGTATGGATATTGTAACCCCTGCCAGTGGTTATCTTGCATGTGGTGACACCGGAACTGGAAAGATGCCAGAGCCTTCAGACTTGTATGAACATATTCTTCGTCATTGTGCTTGTCCAAATGATATGGAAGGATTGAAAGTTCTTGTTACTGCTGGCCCAACTCAGGAAGCTATTGATCCGGTTCGATATATCACCAACCATTCTTCTGGGAAAATGGGTTACAGTATCGCCAAAGCTTGTATGTTAAGAGGTGCCAATGTCACACTCGTAACTGGAAAGACGGCATTAGAACCGCCTAAATTCGTTCATGTTGTTCCAATTATCACAGCAAAAGATATGTTTAATGCCGTTACTTCCAGAAGCAAAGATATGGATATTATAATTAAAGCTGCAGCTGTTGCAGACTATCGCCCAAGTCAAGTCTCAGATGAAAAAGTAAAAAAGGCAGACGCAGAGTTATCAATTCCATTAGAGCGAACAGATGACATCTTAAAGTATCTCGGAGAACATAAACTTCCTAACCAATTTTTATGTGGCTTTTCTATGGAGACAGAAAACATGCTTGAAAATTCCAGAAAGAAACTTGCAAAAAAAAATCTGGACATGATTGTAGCAAATAATTTAAAAATAAAAGGTGCTGGTTTTGAAACCGATACAAATATAGTTACTCTAATTACTAAAAACTCCGAAACTGAGCTTCCAATTATGGAAAAAGATGAAGTTGCATTCCGACTATTGGATGCCATTTTAGAATTAAGATTGAAAAAGGAGAATACGTCTCATGAATAAAGATTTTTCCCAAATTCAACAAGATGTAACACACGTAATTGAACTCAACGAAAACGGAAAAAATATGGCTGAGATTGCTGAGCGGCTAGATTTTTCCATAGATTATATTAAACTCATTTTGACTTGTGCACAAGGATTTACAGAAGACGATCCGATTGCTGTAGCACATTTGGTGGAAATGGAATTTTAAATATTATCACATTAAAAATCCTGCCTACTATATAGATTTTCTTTCATATAATAGGCAGGATTTTCATAATTATCATCTGATATTATAGCTTTTCTTCGCTCCATTCCAGAAATTCTCCTGAATATGCATCTATCTCAAAATCATATTCTTTCTGCTCATATATAATATCACCATCATATTTATAATATCCATCATCATATTCCAATTTGATTTTGACATTTTGCTCTGTTGCTCCAGGGACTTTTTCAAGAACAAGTTTTATTGCTTCCTCTTCACTGACAGTCACTTGTTCTTGTGAAGGTATTTGTTCGTTATTCTGGCTATTATTTTGATTCTGTTGCGTATTAGTTGACGTAGTATTTCCATCTTTTCCGGTATTGGAAGCAGTATTCGAATTTCCATTCGTGCATCCACTCAAAACTATTGTAGAAAACATCATAAAAGCTACTAATAAAGTAATGTATTTTTTTCGCATATCTTTCCTCCTAAGATTTCATTTTTTCTTGCATTTAGTATATCCATTTAAATTGAAAGAAAGACTAAAATTCACATTATATTTTTTACAAATTATGCAAAAAAGACAGTCAAACCGACTGTCTTAAACTTATGTACCTTCAAAACTGCATACAAGAAATATCATCCATTACCTATCACCTTGCTTGGTCATGCCCTCGACCGATTAGTAGCAGTCAGCTCCATACATTACTGTACTTCCACCTCTGCCCTATCTA